>CAZPNB010000348.1:0-10242 GCA_964587305.1 uncultured Spirochaetales bacterium
CGCGAGGAGGATGCGCGGCGGGAGTTCGAGCTGCTCGCCGCCGACGACTTCGCGAGCCTCCCGGTCGACGCCCTGTGGCTGCTCTCGCTCTGCTGGGTCACCGAGGCCTGCGCCCTGCTACGCGATGCGAAGCGCGCCGAGCTGCTCTACCGGTTGCTGCTGCCCTACGCAAAGCGCAACGTCGTCATCGTGAACGCGGCCGTGAACGGATCCGTAGAGCGCTACCTCGGCAAGCTCGCTGCGACGCTCGGCCGCTACGACGACGCGGTGCGCCACTTCGAGGCGGCGATCGACTTCGACCGCCGGCTCGGCGCGCGCCCGCTACAGGCCCGCGTGCAGGTCGACTACGCGCGCATGCTGCTCGAGCGCGCGGCAACCGGCGACCGCGAGCGGGCGCTGCGGCTCGCGAACGAGGCGCTCGGGATCGCACACGCGCTCGGCATGCAGCTCGTCATCGAGCGCGCGCTGGCTCTGAAGCTCGAGGCCCAGGGTGTCGACGGCTCCGACATCCGGAGCTCCGTGTACGCGGTGGCGACGCTCGTCCAGGCCGCGCGGCCGGACCTCGGCGCCGACACCGCAGCCGACGGCACCGTAACCCTCTTGTTCAGCGACATGGAGGGCTTCTCGCGCATGACCGAGAGCCTGGGCGACATCGCGGCACACCAGGTAGTGCAGGTGCACAACCGGATCGTCCGCGAGCAGACGGCGGCCCACGGCGGGCGCGAGGTCGAGCTGCGCGGCGACGGCTTCCTGCTCGCCTTCGCGAGCGCGCGACAGGCCGCGCTATGCGCGATCTCGCTGCAGCGAGCGCTCGCGGCGCACAACGCGTCGAATGGCGGGCGGCCGATCCGGATCCGCATCGGCGTCCACACCGGCGAGGCGATCAAGGACGCGGAGAAGTTCTTCGGCAAGACGGTGATCCAGGCGTTCCGCATCGCGGACCTGGCCAGCGGCGAGGAGATCCTCACCTCCTCGCTCACCGCGGAGCTGCTGCGCAGCGCCGGCGACCTGCGCTTCGACGCCGAGCGCGAGGTCGAGCTCAAGGGCCTCGAAGGCCGCCACCGGGTCTACGCGCTCGACTGGCGCTAGCGGATAGAGAGAAACTCGCAGACGATGCGCGCCGGCCCGCCGCCACCGAGGCTGAATAGAGCGGGGCGAGCGCTGTGCACTCAGCTCGCGGTGGTTCCGCCCGCGACGGAGGCGAGCTGGCGATGACCGACGGCCCACGCGCCGTACCTCCGCCAGCCCGTGGGCCACCTCGCAACAGATCGGATGCGAACCGAAGAGCTCGATGAGGCGCCGGACGTGGGGATCCTCGCCGACGTTCGCCTCGCCTGGGTTCACGCGGCGACGACCTGCGCGTCGAGGGTGGGCGTGACGGCGAGGCTGCGTGTGACCAGACAGCCCTTCTCCGCCTTCTCGAGCAGCCGCAGCGCACGCGCCTCCTCGGTGCCCGCCGGAACGCGCAGCCGCGGGCGGATCGCGAGCGCGGTGAAGCGCATGCCGCCCTCCACGCGGTCGAGGGTTCCCTCGACGTCCACCTCGAGGCTCTCCCAGGCGAGCTTCGAGGCCTGCGCTATGGCGCGGAACGTCAGCACGAAGCAATCGGCCACCGCCGCGCAGAGCAGGCTCTCTGGCGACCACTCGTTGCCCGGACCTCCGAACTCCCGCGGCGCGTTGCTCGAGAGCGAGGTGAGCCCGGGCGCGGAGAGCGTGACGCTGCCGCTGGGCTTCGCCTGTGCTTGCACGGGATAGTGATGGGGAAACGGCTCCATGGTCGGACCTCCTCGGCTGGTGTCACTTCCCGCGGTTCACGCCCGGCGTGCGCGCCGCAGCCCGGCGAGGCTGGCTGCCAGCAAGAGCCCCGCCAGCAGGAGCCGGCCGGACCCGCCTAGCGCGGGGATCGCGGACGGGGGGCTGGGACCGAACTCCGTCGCCGTGACCTGGTAGCCCACGGTCCCAGTGACTCGCACCGCGAGCACGTACCAGGCGCCCACCTGAGGGTCGGCGAACTCGCAGGCGGCGAAGTTACCGGTTGCGACACCCGCGCAGTCGTAGACCGAGGTGGTCGGAGGCGCGCCGGCCCTCACGTACAGGCTCACGTCCACCGGATTCGTCACGCGCGACACCCCGTTCATCGCGACCCGCAGCCGCTGGGTGCCGTCGGGAACCTGGATCACGTGCTGCTGCTGAAGCAGCGCGGCGCTCAGCTCTCCGTCGAATCCACACACGCGCGTCTTCTCGCCATCGCCCCACGGAAGCCCGTTGCAGCTTCCCGCGACGGCGTCCGTTTCCACCTGCGGAAGACTTCCGCAACTCGTGACCCAGAGCGGCTCGGCATCGAGCTGCTGCACGGTCTGCTCGATCCATTCGTGGTGCCGGTACACATTGGTGTCGAAGGCCTCGACCGGGGGAATGCAGGACCCCGACGGCTGGATCGCTCCCTTCGTGAGCCCGGCGACGACCTTCACGCCGAGCTGATCGACGAACAGCGGCCCCCCGGAGTCCACGTTGCAGGTGCTGACCTCCTGGCCGGGATCTCCGATCGTCTCGGAGGGGTCCCAGCACAGGACATCCCACGGGCTGAGCGTCGAATCCTGGCACGCGGCCAGCGTCATCGAGCCGGAGCGCTTGATCCCCAAGTTCTGTTGGAAGGACGACACCTCGGTGAGTGGATTGCGCCCGAAGCCCACTATGCGTCCGGGTGTCCCTGGGCCGGGCGTCTGTGTCTTGTTGATCGGCGACGGCGTGATCCCCGACACCGGCGTCACCAGCTTGATCAGCGCAATGTCCTCCTGCCGGGTGACTGTGTAGAAGTCGCCGATCCCCTGGTCGTAGTAGGCCGCGTAGACCGGATGCCGGATCGCGCTCTCGATCTCGTAGAAGCCGGCGTGCTGGAAGAAGAGGGTGCGCCGTGTGCTGGCGTTGACGTTGAAACAATGGCCGGTCGTGATCGCCGTATCGCAGCCGATCAGCGTGGCGGAGCAGGCGACGAGGGCGGTCGCCGGATCGAGTCCCTGGAGCAGCGCCGCGGTGGTGGGCTCGGCGAACTCGGGCGCACCGTTCACGATCTGGGGCGTGATCTGCGCCGACGCCCGAGCCAGCGGGAAGGCGCCGGCGAGCGGCGAGAGAAGCAGCAAAGCCACTCCGAACTTTCTCATCGACTCGAGCCCCGCGCACACCGGTGAAAACGCATCCCGGGCGGAATACCCACGCTACCACGGGCTTCGACCCCGTTGGGGGGACCTCGCCACGTCATGCCCGTCTGATATCGGCTCGGCGCCTCGAGCCGATGAGCGGCCGGGAGCTTTGCCCGTTGCAGGTAAGCTCCGGAGCTTGTTGGCGATACTGCTCGCACTGCTCTCGGGGGCTCCCGCTCTCGCGTACCAGGTGGTCTGGACGCGTCTGGTCGCGCTCGCTGCCGGGAGCCAGGTCGAGGCCATCTCGGTGGTGGTGGCAGCCTTCTTCGGTGGGTTGGCGCTGGGCGCCAGGTTTCTGGGACCGCGCGCCGACCAGGTGGCCTCGCCGCTGCGCCTGTACGCTCTGCTCGAGATCGGGGCCGGCGCGCTGGCCGCGGGGACGCTGATCCCGCTGGGCGCCCTGGCCAGCGGCCGGTTCGAGCTCGGCTCCGGTCCCGCTCTGCTGGTCGCGGCGGGGAGCCTGCTCCCCGCCACCTTCCTGCTGGGAGGAACCCTCCCAGCGCTGCTGCGCTCGGGTCTGCGAAACGCCGCGGATACCGCGCGCCGTGCCGGCTGGATCGTCGGCGCCAATACGCTCGGATCCGTGGCTGGGGTTGGCCTCGCGATCTGGGCGATCCCGGCTCTCGGGCTACGCATGACTCTGGCGTCGGCAGCGCTGGGCTCGCTGGCCGTCGGCGTTGCGGCACTGGTCGCCGCGCGGCGCGACGCGACGCCCGGCGTTCCGGGCCGCGTCGACCCCCGTGAGACCCGCTCCGGTTGGCCAGAGGCGATGCCGGCCGAGGCCGCGCGGCCGCGGTGGACCGGCGAGTTTCCGATGGCCGCGCTGCTTGCGGTGGCTGCCGCGGCGGGGGCCGCCACCCTCGCCTTCGAGGTCCTGGCCGCCCGCATGACGGCGCTACGCCTCGGCTCGTCGCTGTTCGCGTGGGCTGCCGTCCTCGGGCTCTTCCTCGCGGGTCTCGCGGCCGGAAACCTGGCGTTCGCCGGCTCCGCGTCGCGCAGCCGCCGCCCGCTGCTGGCGCTCGGCTGGATCGAAGCGGCTGTCGCGGCCGCCCTCGCGACCGGCGCCACGGCGCTGTCGTATCCCCCGGCATCCCCCGCCGAGGGGCTGGTTCCCCAGGCACTCCTGGCTCTGATCCTCGGGGTGGCGCCGGCCGTAGTTCTGATGGGTGGCGCGTTCCCGTATCTCGTTCGCGTCGCGGTGCGCGCACGAGACATCGGGCGCGCCTTCGGGAGGGTGAGCGCCTGGAATACCGCTGGGGGAATCGCCGGGGCGCTGCTGGCTCCATTCGTGCTGCTCCCGATCCTGGGGCCCGCGACGGGGGTCCGGGTGTGCGCCGGCATCGCTGCGCTGCTCGCGGCGGCGCTCCTGGTTGCGGGGTCAACAGGGCTTCGAGTCGGCCTCGGCAGAGCCGGCGCGGCGGGCGCCTTGGTCGCGCTGGCCGCCGCCCTGCCCGCTCCCGTTGCTCCCGCTTCCGCTGAGGGCGCTCGGGTTCTGTTCGTCGCGTATGGCCGGCAGGCCACGGCGGTGGTGGCGCAGGTGTCCGGACGTCGCGACCTGATCGTGGACGGAGACCCGGAAGCCTCCACCGGCGGCGACGCGAGGCGCACCGAGGAGCTGCTCGCGATGCTCCCGCTGCTGCTTCACCCAGCACCGGAGCGCTTTCTCGAGGTGGGTCTGGGCTCGGGCATCACGCTCGCGACGGCGGCGCGCTTCCCGCTCGCGGAGATCGACTGCGTCGAGATCGCAGATTCGGTGATCCGCGCGTCGGTCTTTTTTGCCCCGGACAACGCCGTGGGCGGAGCCGGTGACCGGGTCCGGATCCTGCCCGGTGACGCGCGCGTTTTCTTGGCGCGCCACCCGCGCCGCTACGACGTGGTCGTCGCCAATACACTCCACCCGTGGTCCGTGGGGTCCACGGGTCTCTACTCGTCCGAGTACTTCGCCCGCCTGGCGCGGGCGTTGCGGCCCGGTGGAATCGCCGCGCAGTGGCTCCCGGTCGAGCGGATCGGCGCGGACAGCCTGGCGGCGATCCTGCGCAGCTTCTTCGCGGCCTTTCCGGACGGCGCGCTCTGGTGGGGTGCGGGCAACTTGATCGCGCTGGGCTCCGGCGAGCCGGTCGCCGCGCCCGAGGAGTCGGTCGTGCGAGCGCGGCTCGCGGCGTTCGAGCGCTCCGGCGGGAGAGCCGGCGTTCCGGATCCGGCAGAGCTTCTGGCCAGCCGGATCGCGAGCGCCGCGGCGGTGCGCGCCGCGTTAGGGCCGGGAGAGATCCTGTCGGACGACCGTCCGGTGCTCGAGGCGCGCGGGCTACCGGAAGTAGACGGAGACCGGGGTGTCCTGCGACTCCTCGCGCGGATTGCGGACGCCGCGGTGGGCGAGCCCGCTAGCTCTCCGGCGGCGCGCGCCTGGCTCCAGTCACTCGCGACGCGCGCGGCCGGTGACGTGCCCCGCGCCGTCGCGCTGGAGGCCCAGGCTGCGGCCGTGGGGCTCGCCGCGCTGGTGGCCCGCGCGCAGGCGCAGCGCCTCGTCGACGAGGGTTACCGCGCGCTGGGTGACCAGCGTCTCGACGCGGCGGCTCGCGCGCTCACGGACGCGCTGCTCCTCGACCCTGACCAGCGCGACGCCCGCTTCGGGCTCGCTGGGGTGGCGCTGCTCGGCGGGCGTCGCGACCAGGCGATCGACGAGCTGCGCGCGCTGCTCGATCGCTTTCCCGACGACGCGGCCGCGCAGAACGAGCTTTCGGCGGCCCTCGATCGCAGGGGTGACCGTCCGGGGGCACGGCAGGCGGCGCAGCGCGCGCTGGAAGCGAATCCCTTCTACCCCGAAGCGCTAGCCAACGCGGGGATCCTGGCCGCAGCCGACAGCGACCTGGAAACCGCCGGCCAGATGCTCGAGCGTCTGCGCGCGCTGACGCCGCTCGGAACGTCGGCCGAAGAGCAGGCGCTGAGCCGGGCCGTCGGCGCGGCCGCCGTCGGGCGGTCCGCCGACCGCCCGCTCGCCCGCTGACCAGATCTCACGGCTTCACCACCCGCTCGCCCCGCACGTAGATTGCATCCAGGCCCAGCGCCGAGTCGCGAGTCACCGTGGCCACCTGGTGCCGGTTCTTGAGCTCACCGCCGTCGATGTGGCGGTCGTAGGTGGCCGCCTCTTCCGAATCGAAGATCTTCACGCTCACCGCGTTGGCGCTGCGGTGATACTCCTGGATATCGACGCACAGCTGGGTCAGCTGCTCGTCCGTGACCCCCGGCTCCACGATCACGTACGCGCCCACCAATCCGAGATGGCTGTTGTCGCCGCTGGCACCCCAGCCTCGGATCACGCGATGCGGCACGGCGCTCATCGGCCGCTCGGCGTAGACCAGCAGATCGCCCGTGGCTGCTGGCGCGTGCTCGCCGCGCGCCTCGGGCGCCTCCGTCACGCTGTCGTCCATCGGAGCCACGTCGACCGGCTGTGAAGGCTCGGCCGGAGGCGTGCGGTCCGTCACGGCAGGTGGCGTCGGCTCGCCCGTGCGCTGGGTCTCCTGTGCGGGACTCGCGTGCCGCAGCAACTCCCGTTCGCGCGGCCAGAGCCACCACGCGAGGACAAGCACCGCGAAGAGCACCGCGGCGACGAAGAGCAGCAGTCTGGATCTCATCGGGTTCGGTGATCGCCCACCCCATCGGGCACCGGAAACGGGGCTGCCGGCCCCCTTGCGAGGGCCGGCAGCGGAGAGACTCGGGACTCGCTGCGTCGGCTACTGCACGACACCGATGCCGTTGTTCAGGTCGTCGAAGCACTCGTGCGCTTCGTGCTGCTCCTCGACGTCTCCAAGGATCTCGACCTTGCTGTAGTTCACCGCGACGCCGACCGTGATCCCGGCTCCGCAGGCGTTCGTGGTGAGGTTGTTGCCCTCGAAGAGCTTGCACTTCTGGTTGTCGAAGAACAGATCACCCGCCGCCAGGTTGAGCAGCGTCGCGGCCAGCTGCTGCTTGCCGCGAACCAGGATCGAGCGCGGGCCCTTGCTCTGGAGGTAGAAGAGCAGATCGGCCGCATCGGTGAAGATCCCCGACGAGAGCGCCACGGCTGCATTCACCACTGCGGTGAAGTCGCCGCCCGGGAACCACTGGAGGGTTCCCTGCTTGCCGTCCGCGCGGTTCTTCCAGAACCCGATCGTGCAGGGCAGCGGCTCGCCGACCGGCTGCGGCGGCACGAGCGGTCCGACGCAGGTCCCCTGCGTGTCGAACGAGAACTCGTCCTCGACGGAGATCAGGGTGTCCACCACCGTGCCCGGACCATAGGTCGAGTGGACGTAGAGCTGCTCGCTCGTCTGCCCAGGGCAGAGGGTCGGACTGAACCAGTCCCACTCGATCACCGTCGGCGCGACGGTGGTTGCGCTCGGCGCGACGCCTGCTCCGGGGATGAACCCGGCGGCGGTCACGCTGCCCGACGGGGTCTCCATGTCGAAGCCGATCAGGCAGGTGAACGACCCTGCGGAGTTCGTGAGCGAGTAGATGTAGGTGTAGTTACCCGCCAGCGGAAGCGGGTTCGACGGATTGGTGGGCGAATACAACTCGTAGGACTTGACGGCCGTGTAGAGGCCATTGGGCTCTACCAGAGTGGTGGAGCCCGAAGCGTCGGGCGCCGCCGACGCAGCACCCGCTCCGAATGCAGCCAACAGCGCAGCGGTTCCGAACGCACGGAGGATCTTCAGCATGAACAACTCCTCAGCTTCAACAGCTTCAAATTCAATTGGGTAGGGGGACGCAGCTTTGTGGTCGCCGCGCCAGCCGCGTGGCAAAGAAATCAGCCGCGGGGCGAAAGAATCAGCGGCGCCGGCGTCCGGCGATGCCGATCCCCAGCAGCCCGGCGCCTACGAGCAGCAGCGTGCCCGGCTCAGGCACCAGCACGATCGAGCCCTGGACCGAGAAATTCGCACCGCCCGACTTGCTGATCATGAAGCTCGCGGTGCCGGGCGGGATCGGCCCAACCCCGGGGCCGGGCAGCGAGCCAACCGGCGACCAGGCGACGAAGAGCCGGTCAGTAGTCTCACCCGCCTGGAGATTCAGCGCGCTCACGTTCGGCCAGTCGTAATTGAACAGGCCCTGGCTCGCGACCGGGATCGAGCCCGCGGTGGGTGTCTCGCTCGGGTCGGTGAAGTAACCCACGCCGACCACCGTCGAGACGCCTGCCGCCGACATGCCGATCTGGTCGACCGCGCCCGAGCCGCCGTTCAGTGTCAACGAGACGACCAGCCAGTCCTGGGTGGCTGAGCTCAAGCAGGTTCCGGCCAGACAGCTCGTGGTGCCTGCGAGGTTGGTCACCGGATCGATCGTGCCGCTGATGCCACCGCTGCTGAACGCAACGCTCGAAGAGAGGGTGTAGGCGAGGGCTCGAGCTGAGGGCGACCAACCCAACAAGAGGATCGACCCAACAGCGAGCGCGAGGCCCAGCTTCCGCATATCCCGTCCCCCTTCCAAGCTACACAACGACCGCATGGTAATACCCACAGCAACGGAAACTCTGCAAGTGACGTACCGCGGAAACTCGAGTCGCCCTTATATCACAACCGATTGATTCCGATCGGATTTATTTCGAGGAATTTCGGATGCGGGAATCAGCCCTGTGGAAAAGAAATTCCGTTCACACCAGATATCGGGAAGGCGCCTTCCGCTGGTGCCCCTCGGGGACTTCGATGGACCCGAATTTTGGGACCTGCAGCGCGTTGCCCCGTGTCGGCTCGGCCAGTCGTTCGTGCGGCAGAGCGCGGCGTCGATCGCGCTCACGGCTTGGCGGCAACCGGGCCAGCCGAAGCACGGGCTGAAGCCGAGGTAGAACTGGCGCTTCGGGAGACCGCGTCAGCCCACGAGACGCTCTGCCCACACGTCGCGGAGATCGAGGTCGCGGGCATGACGAAGAGCCGGGGCCCGAAGAGCGACAAGCGGGATGCGTGCGCGACTCGCGCATCCGGCTCCCTCGGCTCAGGGTTTCGCTGCAAGGTTGCTGTGGAAGCTCTCGCAGGGGGTCCGGGCGCTGAAGGCGCCCGAGGTCGAGACTCGGCTTGCGCAGCTGGCGCGCTCGAGCGCGCCGCTGCGCAGGGTGCTGGCCGGCGCTGGCCGGGCGACTCGTCGCCGCGCGCGCGTGGGATCGGCTCGGCTATGTGCGGCTGCGCGACTACGCGGTCGAACGGCTCGGCCTCTCGGCTCGCCAAGTGCACCGGCGCACGGAGACGACCGGGTCGGCCGAGATCACGCACTGGCGCCGAGAGTGGAGTTTCAGGAGTTCTCTTCCTCAGCCCGCGGCGGCGCGTTCTCCGGGGCGGGCGCCTCCGGGTCCGGCGGAGGAGCCATATCAGCGGGAGCCATAGGCTCGGGGCTCGACAGCTCCGACTCGGTCGTCGGGATGCCGATCCGGAATACGGCGAAGCCCGGCATCACCACCTGATTCAGCGCCATCCCGAGCACCCGCCCATCGAGCGGCGCACGCAGCTCGGAGCGGAGGTTGCTGATCGGATCGGTGACCGCGCCCAACAGCTCGCCTTCGCGCACGCGCTGGCCGAGGCTCACCTCGCCGAATAGCAGCCCGCCGCGGTCGGCGCGCACCCACGTCGACTCGTAGTAGACCGGCTCGGGCTCGCCCGCGACGCTCACCCGCTCGTACATCCCGAGGTGGTTGAGCAGACTCTGGATGCCCTGGGTGCCGTGCTCGATCTTCTTCTGCTGGAGCCGGCCCGGCTCGCCGGTCTCGAGCGTCACCGTCGGAATACCCGCCTCGACGGCCGCCCGGCGCAGCGTGCCCGGCTCTCCGGGGCTGTGCAGCACCGAGGTCGCGCCGAAGCCCTCGGTGAGGTCGGCCACCTCCGGCACCTTCATGTCGGCGCGCAGCTGCGGCAGGTTGGTGCGCTGGAACGATCCGGTGTGGATGTCGACCAGCGCGTCGCAGCTGCGGACCACCTGATGGAAGAACGAGTGCGCGATGCGCGACGCCGAGCTGCCGTCTTCAGTGCCGGGAAAGAAGCGGTTCAGGTCGCGGCGGTCGGGCAGGTAGCGCGACGAGCGGCGGAAGCCG
>CAZPNB010000349.1:0-7064 GCA_964587305.1 uncultured Spirochaetales bacterium
GCCTCGATGTGCTCGAACAGGTTCTCGAGGCTGGTTCCTTCACCCGACAGCAACACGGCGACGCGCAGCGGCATCGCGCGCAGTCTATCACCGCAAGCCGCCGCAGGCCGCGCGCAGCGAGGCGAGCCGAGCGAAGTCAGACGCCGCAAGCCGCCGCAGGCCGCGCGCAGCGAGGCGAAGCCGAGCGAAGTCAGACGAACTAGACTGCGCCGCTCGGAGGTCACCTTGTCGATCCTGGTTTCCGGCTCCGTCGCGCTCGATCACATCATGGTGTTTCCGGACCGCTTCGCGAACCACATCCTTCCCGATCAGGTCCACGCGCTGAACGTCTCGTTCAACATCACGAGTCTCGATACCCATTTCGGCGGCGTCGCCGCCAACATCGCCTATCACCTGCGGCTCCTGGGAGCGGATCCGCTGATCCTCGCCGCCGTCGGCTCCGACTTCGGCCCGTACGCGGCGTGGCTCGACCGCCACGGCATCCGCCGCGACGGCATCGTCGTGTTCGATGACGTGCGCACGCCTCAGGGCTTCGTCACCACCGACCGCGAGGACTGCCAGATCTGGGCGTTCTACGAGGGCGCGATGGCGCGTGCCCACGAGGCCAGCGTGGAGGCCGTCCCCGCGCCGATCGAGCTCGCGATCGTCTCGGCGAACGGCAAGCGGGCGATGCTCGAGCACGCGCGTGCGCTGAAGCGGCGCGGCGTGCCGACCTACATCGATCCCAGCCACGGGCTGCCGATGCTGTCCGGCCCCGAGCTGCTCGAGCTGATCGAGGGCGCTGCCGGCTACTTCGTGAACGACTACGAGTGGAAGCTGACGCTCGAGCAGACGGGTGTCGCCGAATCGGAGATCGAGGCGCGCTGTGGAAGCGTTGTCATCACCTTCGGCGCCGAAGGCTCCGAGATTCGTATCGGAGGTGAATCGCTGCGCATCCCCGCCGCGGTGCCGGATCGGGTCGTCGACCCGACCGGCTGCGGCGACGCCTATCGCGCGGGCTTCCTGTTCGCCGTGGCGAACGGGAAGCCCCTCGACGTCGCCGGGCGCCTCGGCAGCCTGCTCGGCAGCTGGCAGGTCGAAGTCGAGGGAGCGCAGGCCCTCCACTACGACCTCGCGGCGATCCGCTCGCGCTACAGCGCGGTGTTCGGCGCGCGTTTCTGAATGCAAGGAGGCCGACTGGGTCGGCCGACGCGCAGCGAGCCGCAGGCGAGCGAAGGCACTGGCGTTAGTCGAGCCAGATACAAGCAGTGGCCACGTTGTCGCCGGATCGGTTTCGGCGCTGCGCGGCGAGGGCACGCTCGGCCAGACCGCGCGCCGTCGCCAACGGCCGGAGGTCTCCACTCGCCTCGCGTGCGGCGTTCACGCTCTCTGCGACGGCGGCGGCGGGGTCCGGCACGCCGATCGCGGTCTCGGACAGACCGTCCGTCGCGAGCACGATCGGCCCGCGCGGCGAGAGCGGTTCGAGCGCGCTGCGGAAGCTGCGATCGACGTTCCCGGTGTACAGGTGTCGATCGCCGACGAAGGCCACGTCGTCGCCGGCGGGGCACACCTCCCGCACGCCGGCGTCCTCCACCGCGAACAAGTGGCTGTCGCCCACCAGCAGCGCCGCCCACCAGCCGTCGTTTGGCCGCACCAACCCGATCGCGAGCGTCGTGCGGCCCACCGTCTGCGTCCCGCTTCCCGCCGACACCAGCACGTGATTGAGGTCGAGGACCACCTCGGGAGCCTCGTCGTGCCAGCGCTCGGCCAGCGCGATCGGCGCCGGCGCCGTCCAACGCGGGGCATGACGCTCGAGGACGCGCTCGAGCGCGAGCTCCGCACCGCCGCCCCCCCAATGGCCATCGGTCACCGCCACCAGCCACGCGTGGTCAGTGAACGCGAACGCGCACGCATCCTCGTTCGGATCCACGTAGTCGTAGTTCTTGGCAGCGCCGCCGCGCGACAGCGCGATCGCGACGCGTCGCTCGGCGAGCGCGGCGACCGCGCCCAGCAGCGTGTGATCGCGACCGCGCAGCATTCCGGTCCGCATGCGATGCCACTCCGGGGGGAGGAAGGAGCCGGCGAGTATATCCGGCTGCTCAGGCCGCTTTGCGGGTCGGGGCGTCGCTGGCTCGCTCCGCGGCGACGACGTGCGGAGGCGGTTCGCGCACTTCCCAGATCACACCCACCGACTGGAGGGCGCGCAGCAGGTAGTAGGTGAGGTCGAGCTCCCACCAGCGGAAGCCCTGACGCGCGGAGGCGCAGAAGTGGTGGTGATTGTTGTGCCATCCTTCGCCCATCGTCAGCAGCGCGAGCCACGGGTTGTTGCGGCTGGTGTCCGGGGTTTCGTAGCGCCGCGTTCCCCAGGTGTGCGCGAGCGAGTTGATCGTGTAGGTCGCGTGCCAGAGCAGCACCGTCGAGACCAGATAGCCCCAGACGAGGCCCGAGAAGCCGCCCAGCGCCGCGCACAACAGCGCCAGCGCGAGCGGCGGTACGTGGTGGTTGCGGTTCAGCCAGACCAGCTCCGGATAACGGGCGAAATCGGCGATCCGGTCGAGCGGCGTCGCGTCCCAGCGGCCCTCGAAGATCCAGCCCTGGTGCGCGTGATACAGGCCATGACTCGGCGAGTGGACGTCGCCCGGCTGATCGGCGTGTTTGTGGTGGCTGCGGTGGTTGCCAGCCCACCAGAGCGGCCCCTTCTGGGTGGCGGAGCATGCGAGCACGGCCAGCGCGAACTGGAACACGCGACTCGTCTTGTACGTCTTGTGCGCGAAGTAGCGGTGGTAGGCGCCCGTGATGCCGAACATGCGCGCGTAGAACGTCACCGCGAGCAGTACGAGGTCGCTGGCCCCGACGCCCACCCAGAACACGAGCAGACAACTGGCGTGGATGCCCCAGTAGGCCCATTCCGCCACCCGATCCTGGCGGGTCCACCATCCCTCGGCCGCGGTCAACGTCGCGGTGACGGGCTCGCCAGCTGCGATCGCTGCCCCGTCTCGCTGTGCGAATGCGCTGGCCATTCGACTGACCTCCTCCACCATTCCACCGTGCGCGGCCAGACCCTAGGCAGCCCATCGGCAGGCCGCAGCGCGCGAGGTGTGAAACTTGCGTAAAACGTGCTTCCCGTAGATCGTCTGGGCACCGCCGGGCCGCGGTGCGGAGTGAGGAGCACAAGAGAGATGGCCGAACGCGGGAGCTGGCGTCTATCGGAAGCGGAGCGCCGAGCCTGGCGGGACGACGGCTTCTTCACGCGCGAGGCGGTCTTCGACGCCGCCGAGCTTGCGGCGCTCAGCGCGGCGGCCGAGCGGTGCGTCGCGCGCGCGACGGCCGCGCTGCGGGCCTCGAGCCAGCACTACGCGATCGACGGCAATGTCTACCACGAGGCGGGCGGCTCCACGATCCAGATCGAGCACGCCCCTGGGTCGCAGACGATCCGGGTGATCGAGCCGGTTCATCATCTCGACGAGCACATGGATCGCCTGCTGGACGATCCGCGGCTCGTCGAGCCGATGCGCGATCTGGTCGGCGACGAGCGGGTGGCGCTGTTCACCGACAAGCTCAACCTGAAGCGCCCGCGCGAGGGCTCGCGCTTCAGCTGGCACCAGGACTCTCCCTACTGGGCCCACTTCTTTCGCGAGCTCGAACGGCTCCCGAACGTCCTGCTGACTCTCGACGACGCAGACGAGCATAACGGCTGCTTCCGCGTGATCCGCGGCAGCCACCGGCGCGGCATGCTCCCCGGCCGCGCCGACGCGGGACGGCTGGGCCCGCTGTTCACCGATCCGCGCGCGTTCGACGAGGCCGACCAGGTGCCGGCCGTCGTTCCGGCCGGCAGCCAGGTCTTCTTCAGCCCCCACACCGTGCACGGCTCCGAGCCGAACCGCTCGAACGCGAGCCGCCGCGCGCTGGTCCTGACCTATCAGCCCAGCGGCGGCCGGATGTTCAAGGTCGACGCGAAGCGCGAGGCGGGTACGGGCTATGGCTGGTAGGACGGAACCGCGATCGAGCGGACGTACGCGACCACGTCTTTGATCTGGTCGTCCGTCAGCACTCCACCCCAGGGCGCCATCAGCGGCGACTTGCCGACCGAAGCGCCGCCCTCCTTGCTCACCTTGAACAGGTGTTCGTCGGAGAGCGCGTTCATGTAGTTGCCGTCGCAGTGCTTGGCCGGCTTCGGATCGAGGCCCGCGGAGCCGGGTCCGTCGCCGCAGCCGTCCTCACCGTGGCAGGTCGCGCAGAAGATCTTGTACTGCGCCTGCCCGGCGGTCGGATCGCCCGGGCCGTTATCGGCCACCGGCTCCGCGGCCGGTGGTGCCGGCGGTGCGGGCGGTGCCGGGGCCGGCTCCTCGGCGGCCGGGGCGGGAGCCGGCGTCGGGCTCGGCGACTCACCCGAGTCGCCACAGGCGATCGCCGTGCAGGCGATCGCGGTACAGAGTGTGATGTGGATCAAGCGCATCGACGTTCTCCTTCGAGGAATGCGTCCCACAGCTCGTCATAGGTGTGTGTCACCCGGAACTGCGGGAACTCGCGAATCACGTTGTCTGGCGGCCGGAACAGGATGCCGGCATCGGCCGCGCCGAGCATCGACGTATCGTTGTACGAGTCGCCGGCCGCGATCACCCGGAAAGAGAGACTCTGGAACGCCTCCACCGCGCGCCGCTTCTGGTCCGGCATGCGCAGGCGGTAGTCGGTCACACGGCCGCGCGCGTCGGTGACGAGGCGGTGGCAGAGGAGGGTGGGGAAGCCGAGCTGCCGCATCAGCGGGGCTGCGAACTCGTAGAAGGTGTCCGAGAGGATCACCACCTGGAAGCGCTCGCGCAGTATGTCGAGGAACGCGCCCGCCCCGTCCAGCGGCGCGAGCCCGGCGATCACCGCCTGGAGGTCCGGGAGGCCGAGACCGTGCTGTTCGAGGATCGCGAGGCGCTTCTTCATCAGCACGTCGTAGTCGGGCTCGTCCCGAGTCGTGATCCTCAGTTCGCGGATCCCCGTGTGCTCGGCGACGTTGATCCAGATCTCGGGCACCAGCACGCCCTCAAGGTCCAGGCACGCGATCAACAACGGGCACTCCTCCGCGGCGAAGGCGCCGCGCGCGGGCTGTTCTAGCAGATCCGCGCAGCGCACTCCCGCTGTAATGCCCGTGGCCAGCGGTCGCTCCGCGACTACGGCTCGAGGATCGGGTGCAGATTCTGCGCCGGAAGGGTCTCGCGCAGCTTCTTCAGCGCTCGCGCCTCGAGCTGCCGGACGCGCTCCCGCGACAGGCCGAGCGACTGACCGATCTGCTCGAGGGTGTGCTCCTCCTCGCCCGAGAGCCCGTAGCGCATGCGCAAGATGAGCTGCTCGCGCGGCGACAGGCAGCCCACCAAGGCGCCCACACCCGTGCGCATCCGATCTCCGTCGATGCCACCATCCGGCTTCGACGCCGCCGAGTCGGCCACGAAGTCCTCGAGGCGCTTCTCCGTGCCCGCCACCGTCGACTCGAGAGAGATGGCCTCCCGCGACAGGCGGTCCAGGGCCTCCAGCGACTCGGCGTCGGTTCCGAGGGCCGGAGCCAGCTCCTGGGCGGTGGGCTCGCGCCCCAGCTTCCCGGTGAGTTCGGCGCGCACGCGCTGGCTGCGCTGCAGCCGGTCGTGCACATGGGACGGCAGCCGGATCGTGCGCGAGTGGTTTTGGATCGCGCGGACCAGCGCCTGCCGGATCCACCACACCGCGTAGGTCGAGCACTTGAAGCCGCGCCGGTGGTCGAACTTCTCCACGGCCCGGATGAGACCCAGGTTGCCTTCCTGGATCAGGTCCGGGAAGGAGAGGCCCAGGTTCCGGTAGTCCTTGGCGATGGCCACCACGAGCTTGAGGTTGTGCTCGATGAACTCGTTCTTCACGCGGGTCATGCGGTCGTGCGCATCGACCACGGCGACCGTCAGCGCGGTCATCCGCTCCTTGTCGACGCCCGACTCGAGCTCGAGGCTCGAAAGCTTCTTGGTGCCGCGGCGCGCCTTGCCGATCTCGTCTTCCAGCTGGACGACCCGTTCGCGGAGCTCCGAGAGGACCGCCAGCGAGAGCTGCGCGTTGAGCATCTCGCGTGCGATCCGCGCGTCGACCTTCTGGACCGACACGGTACCGCCCCGCTTGACGAGGCGATCCCGCTCGTTCATCTGGCTGCGCAGGCGCTTCACGGCGCGCTCCACGCGCGCGGCGATCTCTCCGGTTTCCTCGTCCCCGGCGGACTCCGAGAGCTTTGCGCCCGTGTGGGAGAGGGCGCGGAGCTCGTCCCAGCGCGCGACCACGTGGCGCGCGCAGACCGGGATCGCATACAGCGCGCCGCGCAGCTGGGCGGTGGCGGCCGCGAGCTCCTTGGCGAGGAGGACCTCCTCCTCGCGGCGCAGCGTCCGCGTGCCGCCGATCTCCTGGAAGTACGACTCGAGCGGCCGGCGCTCCCGGCCCGGATCGAGATCCTCCGCGGTCGCGGCCGGAACCGCGGCCGCCGAACGCCGGACCGTGCCCTCACCACCGCTCATGGAATGCCGTTCGTCGAGCTTCACGAAATTCCCTCTCTGGACCCCCGGTGCACTCCCGACGCGAGTTCGGATACCGCCCGAGGAGCCTCGGTTTCAATGCCTTTCGGACCAATGCATCACGACGCCTGCTAGCCTTCTTCCGATACCCCGCGGTCTGGTACGCGCAGAATGGGCGTCCAGCGGGTGAAGCGGGACCTGCAGGAACATCGTCGGGCGGGCCCCAGGCCGGCCCTCCTGTCGTGTGGGCGCCGAGCAGCCCGGAATGATGGGCTATGAAGTTCCAATCCGCCAGCAATTTTTCGACCTTCCTGCCGCTCCCCGGTCCCTTGGTCGCTAGCCGTTGGTATCGAGGTAAAAAACCCTCATTTCTATCGGTGCGCCGCTCCCTCCGCCCAACCGGCTTTTCCCGGGTTCCTCCACATTCCTCCTGGCCGCCATGGCTCCGCCGCAAGCCCCCCCCAAAGCCCACACGCCGGGCCGGGGCCCCGCGGGAGCGGGTAGGAGCCAGTCGGCCGCCTCCGGGTGACGCAGCCGACGGAACGCTGGAACCCCGGGAGGGCCCGCTGGTTGTCG
>CAZPNB010000350.1:0-2513 GCA_964587305.1 uncultured Spirochaetales bacterium
GGTGTCGGCCGCGGCGGCGCGCGGCGCCGATCCGCGTGCGCACGTCCGTATCGCGCCTCGCCTCGCCGACGCCCGCTATCCGCGCAGCCACTTCGACCAGGTGCTGATCTGGCACGTGCTCGAGCACCTCGACGATCCGCGTGAAACGCTCGAAGAGGTGCACCGGATCTTGCGCCCGGGCGGCCGTTTGATCGTCGCGGTTCCCAACTTCGAGAGCCTGCAGGCCGCATGGAGCGGCCCGGCCTGGTTCCACCTCGACCTGCCGCGCCACCTGTACCACTTCCCGCTCCCCGCACTGCGCCGGCTGCTGGATGACACCGGCTTCGAGCCGCTCTCGGATCATCACTTCTCGCTGCGCCAGAACCCGTTTGGTTGGATCCAGAGCGCACTGAACCGCTTCGCGTCGCTGCCGCGCAACGGGCTGTACACGCTGCTGCAGCGCCGAGCGCGCGGGAGCCCTGCGCCGTTCGACGCCCGGATGCGCGCACTGCTGCTCGGCGGCTTCGCACTGCTCGCGCCCGCGGCGCTCGCGGCCGCGGTGTGGGACGCCGTTCGCGGCAGCGGCGCTACCGTGCACGTGGTGTCGCTGCGGCGGCCGGACTAGCGGTCCCGCTCAGCCCGGGCCGCCGGTCGGGGCTGCGACGGTGCGCGGCGCCGCGAGCTGCCGGCGCGCGTCGGCGGCTCCGGGGAAGCTCGGGTCGAGCGCCAGCGCCTTGTCGAAGTGCATCGCCGCCTCGTCGGGTCGCGCGAGCTCCGTCAGCGCGAGGCCCAGGTGATAGTGGAAGGTGGGCAGCGAAGGATCGTCCGATCCGGCCCGCTCGACCGCACGGATGAGCTGCTGGAGCGCCGCTTCGTGCCGCCCGAGCCGCAGGTAGACGTAACCCACCGTGTCGGCCGCGTTCGGGCTGTCGGGCAGCGCGCGCTGGGCGTCCTCGGCGAGCCGCAGCGCGCGTTCGAGCTCGCTTCCGCGCGACGCGAGCATGAAGGCCAGGTCGTTCTTCGCGGGTGCGATCTCGGGGTTCTCCCGGATCACGCGCTCGTAGGTCGCCTGCGCTTTGTCGACTTCACCGCGCTCCAGGTAGAGGCGCCCGAGCAGCATTCGGGCACCGCCGTGCAGCACACCGGCCGCCTCGGCCTCCTCGAACGAACGGCGCGCGTCGTCGAGCTTGTTCTGCGCGGCGTAGATCGCGAACAGCAGGTCGACGGCGCGAGGCAGATCCGGCGCGGCTTCGAACGCGCGCAGCGCGTCGGCCTCGGCGCGCTCGAAGAGCCCGGCTCGTGCGAGGACCTCGGCGCGCAGCAGCAGCACGCGCGCACCGGTGCGCTGCGACGCGACGACGCGGTCGATGCGCGCGAGCGCGCGGTCCGGCTGCTCGGCGCGCAGGTCGATCCGCGTGAGCGCCTCGAGCACCGGAACGTTCGCCGGCGCGCGCTCGTGCGCCCGCTCGAGATGGAAGCGCGCGCCGTTCGGGTCCCCGCCACCTTCCTGCCGCGCGAACTCGAGCGCCGCAGCCGGCGCGGCATCGGGTCGCGCGAGCAGCAGCGCGAGCTCGCTGCGGGCCCGCTCGCGATCGCCCTGCCCGTAGAGCGCGCGCACCCGGATCAGCGATTCGGCGGCGGAGAGCGCCAGGCCGCGGCTCTCGATCCGGCCGAGCGCCGCGAGCGCCTCCGGCCACTCCTTCGCCTCGGCGTGCACAGCGGCCTTCAGGCGCTGCGCGGATGCCGAGAACCCGGGTGCCAGACCGACGGCGCGGTCGGCTGCGGCCACCGCTTCGTCGATCCGGCCGCGCGAGAGCGCTACGTGCGCGCGCAGCGCTTCGCTCTCCGCGTCCGCCCGCGGGCCTTCGAAGTCACGCAACAGCTCCGCCGCGGCGTCGGTGCGGCCCTCGGCCAGCGCGAGGCGCGCCTCGGCGCGTCGCGTGATCGGGTCGCCGCGATGGCGCTGCGCGAGCTCGTCCAAGTGCGCACGCGCCTCACGGAGTCGCCGCTCTGCGATTTCGAGGCGAATCATCTGCTCCCACAACAGCGGCTCGTCGAGCCCGCCGCCGATCACCTGCTCGAGGTGAGCGATCGCGTCGCCCGGCCGGCCGATCCGCGCGAGGTTCGCGCTGTAGGTGATGTGGGCGACCGGCGACTTCGGCCACGCCTGGATCAGCTCGCGCAACACCGCCTCGCCGGCACTTGTCCCGTCGAGCTGCTCGGCCACCGCGGCGAGGCGCTCCCAGCTGTCGAGGTGTTGCCGGGCTGCGGCCACCTGGTGGCGCAGCGCTTCGCGCTGCAGCTCCGGATCGCGCTGCCGGCGCGCAAACTGTTCCAGCGCGGTCGCGGCCATCCGCCGCTGCGCACTGTCGTTCCGCTCCACAGCCAGCGCGAGTGCGCTGCGAAACGCAGCGACCGCGTCGTCGCGTCGGTTCGGCCACGATGCGAGGGCGCGCGCCGTCCCGACGCGCGCGCCGACGTCCCCCGCCGCGAGCGCCTCCACCTCGGCGTACGCCGCGAGCGCGCTCGCGAGC
>CAZPNB010000351.1:0-5912 GCA_964587305.1 uncultured Spirochaetales bacterium
CACGAGCCCGGGCAGGAAGCCTGGGTCGCTCGCCGCGTGAGCGTTCAGCACGTCCTGGCGCTCGGCAGCGGCGAGCGCTGCGAACGCGTCCGCGCGCTGCTCGCGCGCGAGCGCGTCGAGCGCGTCGAGGCTGCGCGCGACGAACGGGCGCATCGCTCCGAACTTCTCCTCGATCTCCTCTGCGAGGCCCAGCTCGCCGGCACCCGGGAGTCTCCCGTCGGCGCTGCGCGGGATGATCGCGTCGAGCACACCCGACAGGGTCGAGCGCTGTGCGGTGGTGAAGGCGGTGTCGCTCATGACCCCCTCAGTCGAACAGGTTTGCCAGGTTTCGCTTGATCGCATCGCCGATGTAGAGCGCCAGCGCCTGGATCGTGTTGGTGGGATTCACGGCTGCTGCGGTCACGAAGATGCTGCCGTCGATGATGAACAGGTTCTTAACGTCGTGGCAGCGGCCCCACTCGTTCACCACCGAGGTATCGGGGTCGGTGCCCATCCGCGCGGTGCCCATCAGGTGCCAGCCGGCCGGCAACAGCGGCGCGTCGGCGAATGTCTTCACCGCTCCGGCCGCCTCGAGCACCTCGCGGCCGCGTGCCACGCCGTGCTCGAGCATCCGCTGGCTGTTCTCGCCGAGGCGATAGCTGATCTTCGGCGCCGGGATGCCGTCGGAGTCGACGAGCTCCGGGTCGAGCGTCACGGTGTTGCACGCTTCGGGGAGATCTTCGCAGATCACCACCATGCCGGCGGTGCGGTCCCACATCTCGGCGTAGGCCTCGTGATGCCTGGCGCCCCACGGCGCGTGGCCGGTCGACATCGCGAACAGCGCCGTTCCGACCGGCCCCATGCCGCGCACCATCTCGAACGAATAGCCGCGCACGAACCCGCGCGACGGATCGGTCTCGTAGAACTCCTGGCTGATGATGCAGCAGCCGGTCGGTCCCTTGTAGCCCTCGAGGGGTGTCGGGAAGATGCCCGTCACCAGACCATAGGGGTGGAACATCAGGTTCCTGCCGACCAGGCCGCTGCGATTGGCGAGGCCGTCGGGGAACTGCGCCGAGCGAGAGTGGAGCAACAGGCGCGGCGTGCCGACGCCGTTGCACGCGAGCACGACGATCTCGGCCCGTTGGCGCCGCAGGGCCCCGTCGCGGTCGTAGTAGATCACGCCGTCGGCCATGCCGCGCGCGTCGAGCGTGATCTCGCGCACGCGACAGCGCGTGCGCAGCTCGACGCCGGCGCGGATCGCGGCCGGCCAGTAGGTGACGTCGGTGCTGCCCTTCGCACCCTGGGCGCAGCCCAGGATGCACGGGCCCAGGTTGATGCAGGCCGCGCGGCCCTCGTAGTCTCGCGTCGCGATCGCGCTGTCCGAAGGCCACCAGTGCCAGCCGAGCCGATTGAAGCCGCGCGCAAGCGTCTCACCGAGCACGCCGAGCGGCACTGGCGGCAGCGGCGGCTGTTTGGGCGGGCCGGCCGGATCGCCGGCGAGCCCGGCGACGCCCATCATGCGCGCGTTCGTGTCGTAGTACGGCTCGAGCGTCGCGTAGTCGATCGGCCAGTCGTCGGCGACGCCGTCGAGGCTGCGCACGCGGAAGTCCGCGGGGTGGAAGCGCGGGAAGTGTGCGGCGTACAGGACGGTGCTGCCGCCCACCGCGTTGAAGTTCGAGACCTGGATCGGCGACTCGCGGTCGTTGATCGGATAGTCCTCGCTGCGCCCGCGGCCGTTCGGCGACAGGCCGAACGCGCCGAAGCGCTCCATCTCCCAGCTCGCCCGCGTGCTCGGGTAGTCGAGCGGGTTCATCCAATCGCCCTGCTCGAGGCAGACGATGCGCATGCGCGTGTCGGCGAGGCTCCAGGCGAGCGCGGCGCCCGAGGCGCCGGCACCGATGATCAACACGTCGACAGTGTCTTCTGCCACCCCGATCTCCTGCCTGAGACGCGGCATGGTAACAGCGGCCGCGCTAGACGTGGTGCGCCACCGACGGGCCGGCGCGTTCGAGCGCGGGACCGCGTACGCGGATCCAGACCACGAGCGACATCGCGACCAGGCCAATACCCAGCGCGAGGCCCCACCAGATGCCGGCGAGCCCCCAGCCGCGGCGCAGCGCGAGCCAGCCACCGATCGGAAGTGCCAGGATCCAGTAGCTCACCAGGTTGAACACCATCGCCGGTCGGGTGCGCCCCATGCCGCGCAGGATTCCGCAGCCCACCGCCTGCGTTCCGTCGAAGATCTGGAACGCCGCCGCGATCGGCAGGATCGCCGCGCACGCCGCGATCACGTCGGCGTCGGGGGTGTAGATGCGCGGCAGGCCATTCCGGAACAGGACGAACAGCAATGCGGAGAGTGTCATCACGCCGGCGCCCATGCCGATCGACACCCAGGCGGCGCGTTGCGCGGCGTCGGGCTCGCGCGCGCCGATCAGGTTGCCGACGCGGGTCGCCGCTCCCTGCGCGAGTCCGAGCGGGAGCATGAACGAGAGGGCGGCCATGTTGAGCGCGATCGTGTGGGCCGCGAGCGACACCGCGCCGAGTCGGCCGGCGATCAGCGCGGCGCCCGAGAACGCCCAGATCTCGAGCGACACCTGGATCGCGACCGGGAAGCCGAGCGCGGCGACCCGCGCGACGCGCTGCCAGCGCAGCGAGTCGCGGCTCCACGGCACCCAGGCGTCCTCGTGCAGCGCGAACGCGCGCGTCCACGCGACCAGGCCGAGACACGAGACGACGCGCGTCAGCGTCGCGGCGAGGCCGGCACCGACGACGCCCAGCGCCGGAAATCCGAGGTGACCGAAGATCAAAGCCCACGCGAACAGCGCGTTGAAGAGGTTCGCGGCGACGATCACCCACAGCGCGGCCCGCATGTGCTCGCGACCCTGGAGATACTGGCGCAGCGCGCTGTAGACCAGGAAGAACGGGATCCCCGGGATCTGCACCGTGGTGTACGCGTGGGCCATCTGCGCGAGCCCGGGCTCCTGGCCGGTGAGCAACAGGAAACGCTCGGTCCAGAGCCACAGCACGGCGACGGGAACCGACAAGAGGCCCGCGAGCACGAGGCCGCTCTGGAGTGCGCGCCCCGCGCGCGCGCCGTCGCCCGCGCCGTGGGCCTGCGCGACGATCGGGTCGAGGCCCATCAGCATGCCGCTCGCGAAAAAGAGCGTTCCGAAGATCCACACGTTGGCGAGCGCAACCGCGCCGATCGCCTCGACCGACACGCGGCCGACCATCACGGTGTCGACGAAGCCGATCAGCATCACGCCGATCTGCGTCGCGGCGACCGGCAGGCCGAGCACGGCCATCTTGCGGATCTCGGCGCGCAGCGGCGACACGGGGAGCTCCTGGTCTTTGCAGGGCCGGCAGGGTAACGGGATGCAGGTCGCCGCGCCCCGCCGGCGCCGCTATCGTGCCGCCGTGAAATTCGGCGTGCTCCAGTTCTTCAGCTGGCCCGAGCGGCGGATCCCGATCGCGCAGGTCTACGAGCGCGCGATGTCGCGGATCGAAATCATGGACCGCACCGGCTACGACGCCGTCTGGCTGGCCGAACACCACTTCAACTCGTTCAGCGTCTGCCCTTCGGTTCACGTGATGGGAACCCACGTCGCCGCGCGCACGCAGCGGTTGCGGATCGGCACCGCCGTGACGCTGGCGGCGTTCTACCACCCGCTGCGGATCGCAGAGGAGATCGCGCTGCTCGACGTGCTCTCGGGCGGGCGCGTCAACGGGGGCGCCGGCCGCGGCTTCGACGCGACCGAGTTTCGCGCGTTCGGCGTCGCACCCGAGGAGAGCGCCGAGCGCTTCCGCGAGGCGGTGGAGATCGTGCTCGCGGCCTGGGGTGAGGATCGCCTGCACTACGACGGGCGCTTCTTCTCGTTCGACGGCGTCGAGGTGCTGCCGAAGCCGGTGCAGCGGCCGCATCCTCCGGTGTGGGTGGCTGCGTCGTCGGAGCCCGCGGTGGAGTGGGCGGCGGCGCGCGGCCTCACGATCATGATGGATCCCCACTCGCCGCACGCGGAGATCGCGCGCAAGCGGGAGCTGTACCGGACGCAGCTCGAGGCGGCGGGGCATAGCATGTCGGGCCGCGAGATCCCGATGGCGCGCCTGGTCGCGGTCGCGGAGACCGAGGCGCAGGCCGAGGCGGTCGCGCGCAGCGGCGCCGGCTGGATCGTGGGCTCCTACATGGGGAAGGCGGGTGCGAGCGTCTTCGATCCGAAGGGGGCCGGCGGGACGGTGGATCCGATCGAGCGCTACCTCGAAAGTATCGTCGTGTACGGCACCCCCGAGAAGGTCGTCGACGAGCTGCAGCGGCTCGGCGAGGAGATGTTCCTCGACTATCTGCTCGCAGCACCGCTCTCGCACGAGTCGTTCCTGCTGCTCACCGACCGCGTGCTGCCGAAGCTGGGCTGAAGCCGGCGCGCGTTCACGCGATCCGGAGATCCGCGATCTGGACCTCCGCGCCGTATCGGTGTAGTCGCCGGCCGAGCGCGGGTCGCGGAAGCGCGCCTACGACACGGGCGCGTAGCGCGCGGGCTCTTCGGGGCAGCGCTGGCAGCGGGGCGCACACGGTTGGGTAGGCGGGGTTCCAGAAGAACGGCGCGCTGTAGCGGGTGCGCTCTGGGTTCACGAGCACGCGGTGCACCGGCGAGCGGTAGCGGTCGTGGCTCCAGACCTGGAGCATGTCTCCCAGATGCACCCCGTGCACGGGGGGTCAGGGTATCGGTACCCTGATCCACTTCCACCATCCGACGAGGAGACCTCCCGATGAAGTATCGACTGCTGGGCAACAGCGGGCTGCGCGTATCCGAGCTCGCGCTCGGCGCGATGACGTTCGGAACGAAGGGCTGGGGCGTCGAAAAGGACGAGAGCCGGCGCGTCTACGACGGCTTCCGGGAAGCGGGTGGAAACTTCATCGACACCGCCAACCTGTACAGCGGGGGCCGCAGCGAGTCGTTCCTCGGCGAGTTCATCGCCAGCGATCGGGAACGCCTGGTGATCGCCACCAAATACACCGGCGCCACCCGGAGCCGCGACGTGAACGCGTCCGGGAACAACCGCAAGAACATGATGGACGCGGTGCACGCGAGCTTGAAGCGCCTCGGGACCGACTACATCGATCTCTACTGGGTGCACGCCCGCGATTTCACCACGCCGATCGAGGAGGTGATGCGCGGCCTCGACGATCTCGTTCGCCAGGGGAAGATCCTCTACGCGGGCATCTCGGACACACCGGCCTGGGAGGTTTCCCGCGCGAACATGCTGGCGACGCTGCGCGGATGGACGCCGTTCGTCGGGCTCCAGATCCGCTACAGCCTGCTCGACCGCGCGGTCGAGCGCGAGCTCTTGCCGATGGCCCGGGCGCTCGATCTCGCGGTCACGCCCTGGGACACGCTCGGCTCGGGAATCCTGACGGGGAAGTACAACCGCGACGCGAGCACCGAGGGCCGCGCGATGCTGCGCGGTAGGGTCGGCGATCGCGAGCTCGGGATCGCCGCGGAAGTGATCCAGGTCGCAGAGAAGATCGGGCGCTCGCCGGCGCAGGTCGCGCTCAACTGGGTCCGCCAGCAGCGAGGCGTGATCGTGCCGCTGGTCGGCGCAAAGACTCGCGCGCAGCTCGACGACAACCTGGGCTGCCTCGACTTCGAGCTGGACCCGGAGGACGTGGCCCGGCTCGACGCGGTGAGCCGGATCGAGCTTGGCTTCCCGCACGATTTCCTGGAGCAGTTCGCGTCGACGAACATCGTGAACCACCGCGAGTAGAGCGCGGCGCAACTCCGGGGCAGGGGTCGAGGAGGTGTCGAGCGCCTTGCGGGGAGCTCTTCCCCTCGGGATTTGACGGCTCGGGCCTCATTGGATGCAGGAATCCCTCGTGAACGGCCTATCCTCTCGCAGCAGGCCGCGGCCCGGGCCAACCAGGAGGGGAGCGCATGCAT
>CAZPNB010000352.1:0-4163 GCA_964587305.1 uncultured Spirochaetales bacterium
TCGCGCAGCTCCACTCGGGTGGCGTCTTCGAGCAGCACCACCGCGCCGAAGCGTTCGGCCTGCTTCTGGAACAGCTCCATCACCTCGGGGCCGCTGATCCCTTGCGGGAACCCCGGGTAGTTCTCCACGTCGGTGGTCAGCATCAGCTGTCCGCCGAACTGGAGCCCCGCCACCACCACCGGCGCCAGCTCGGCGCGCGCCGCGTAGATGGCCGCGGTGTAGCCGGCGGGACCACTGCCGACGATCACGACTCTGCGATGCTCTGCGTCGCTCATGGATCTCCATTCGACAATAGCTCGTAGGGCGGATTAGGCAGAAGGCCGTAATCCGCCACTCGCAACGCCGCGGAACGGCGGATTACGCTTCGCTAATCCGCCCTACAGCAACCGGTCGAGCTCGCCCGACGCGTCCAGCCGCGAGAGATCTTCGAAGCCGCCGATGTGCGTATCACCGATCCAGATCTGCGGCACCGTCGTGCGACCGCTCCGCTCGATCATCTCGCCTTGGCGCTCGGGCTCATCCTCGATGTCCACCTCCTGCCACTGCTGACCCTTTCCTGCCAGCAGGCGCTTGGCCATCTGACAGTAGGGACACCAACTCTTGGCGTAGATCTGGATGCGCGGCACCGGCGGACTCTCGGCTGCGAGGGTAGACCAGGTCACAGCGGTTCGGTGATCGGGATGTCTTCCCACATCAGCTGGAGGAATGTTCCGATGAAGAACGACATGAAGGCCATCATGAAGACCGCCGACGGAAACGCGTAGAAGGGGTCGATGCCGAGCACCACCGGCAGCTGTCCGATGAAGGGCTCGGCCGCGGAACGCAGGTCGCCCACCGGCACGTCCACTCCGCCCCCGGGCCAGTTCCGTGCGGCCATCAGACGCCCGAGCATGCCGGTGAGCAGTACCCCGATGCCGGCGGCCTGCAGCACGCCCAGCAGGAAGATCTGCCGCGCCCTCGCGAACGCCACCTGGCTGTCGCCGATCCGGCGCTGCACCTCGATGTACAGATAGAGCAGCGTCGTGGAGCCCAGCAACGCGACGATCGTGGTCAGCGTAGTCCAGGGTCGCGCGGCGAGGCTCCAGACCTCGTCGATGAAGAAGATTGGCAGGTAGCCGACGATGATGCCGGCCATGATGCGCGGCACCGCCGAGTGGAAGAAGACGAGATCGCGCTTCCACAGGAATCGGTACACCAGGAACCAAGCAACGACGACGTTCGTGCAGGCGACCTCGAACGCGCACAGCGCGTCGAACAGGCGTGGCGCCGAGTCGTAGAAGAAGGCCGCCCCGATGAAGGGTGCCGCGATCGCCGCCAGCGACGCCACGTAGGTCGGCGTGTTGTGCCGGGAGAGGACGCTGTCCGAGTCGAGCCTCCCCTTCGTCAGGTTGTCGGCGTGCTGGATCATCGCCGCTGCGTGGTGGATGTCGTACTGGCGCAAGAACCACGCCTCGAGCTTCCCGAGCAGGCGCAGCGCGTCGCGGTTGCCAGGTCTGCGCAGGTAGGGTGCGAGCTCGCGACCGCGCCGGACGAACGCGCCGTGCTCGCGGCTGATCGCGGCCCGGACCTCCGCCTCGCGGCTCGCGAACGGCGAGTTCTCGATCTCGAACACGCCGTTGTCCTCGTCGAGACACACGTCCTCGAGCCACCGGTAGAAGGCGCGTTCCGCGAGGCGCAGCAGCACGCGATTGACCGTCTCGGGCTCGCCCTGATCGAGGGCGTGGAAGAAGCCGGCCTCCGACAGGTCGTCGGCCGGATCGACCGGGTCGACGCTCCCCGCCACGTAGCCCTCGAGGTACTCCGGCGCCACCCGCCGCTGCACCAGGCGATCGAGCGCGCAGTAGAGGAGCTTGCGCAGATGGAAGAGTGACGTGCGCAGGCCCGGGTGATCCTGGGTATCGCGCCCGCTCGCGAAGCGGGCCATCACCTCGGTGATCAGCGCGAGGTCCGCGTAGATCTGCTCCAGGCGCTTGGGGTCCAGGCGCGGATCGGCCTCGAGCTGGTGCAGCACACCCTCGAGATAGCGGGGAACCGAGAGCAAGAGCCTCGCGATCAACAGCTCGCTGTCGCGCCGGCGCGCCGCCGCAGTCAGGAGCTCGGGCTTGTCGGCGAGGTCGGCGAGCTGCAGGAACAGCTCGGCGGGGTCGTGACGGTCGGCGTGAAACGAGAAGGTCTCGGGAAAGACGCGCTCGTAGCCGTCGCCGCGGTCGCACTCGAAGCGCACCTCGCGGGCGTGGAACGCGTAGGTGAAGCGAAACACCAGCCGCAGCCGCTCCATCCGGAGCTCGAGCCGTTCGAGAGGTGCGCTGGGTCCAGCCACGTCGGATTCAGAGAATCGCTTCGCGCGTCTGCTCGCCGGACTCGTAGTAGTCGGCGACGCGGCGCGCGAGCTCGGATACGCGCGGCGGCAGCTCGTCGCCGAGCGGCCAACGCGCACTCGCGACGCGCAGGCGATCCTGCAGGACCTGGGCGTCGGGGAACTCCCCGCGCGTCATCGCGTCGTCCACCGCCAGCCAGTTCTCCACTGAAGTCCGGGCGCGCGAGATACGGTCGGCCAGCTCCTTCAAGCCGGGCGACTGGATCGCGGACTGTCGCGCGGCGTCGTCGAGCAGGGCGAGCTGCTTGCGCCCCTCCTCAAACCGCCCGCGCACCGGGCCCGCGGTGGCCACCCACTCGCCCACCAGGTCGTCGAAGCGGCGGCGCAGCGGCTCGTGGGAGATCTCGCGGAACAGGACCACGCGACCGAGCGGCTCGCCGTGCGCCTCGAGCACGCGGCTCGTGACTCGGAAACGATGGCTCTCGACGTCGAGGTCGCAGTAGGCGTCGCTTCCCTCGGACACCTCCAGGGTAGCCATGCCGATCGCGGCGAGCCCCTTGTCCGCGAGCAGCTCGTCGAAGCGCCGCCCGCGCGGGTCGTGTTTGAGCGCGAAGTACTCCCGCACCGGGCGGTTGACGGCCTGGATCACGCCATCGTGGTCGAGCGCGATCGCACCCGAATCGAGCTCGTCGATGACCGCCTCGAGGAAGCGGTTGGCGCGCTGGAGGTCGCTGAGCAGGCGCTCGTTCTCGACAGCGAGCTTGTGGTGCTCGACGGCCTGCTTCATCACCTGCTTGAGGTGGTCGGGCTCCCAGGGCTTGGTGATATAGGCGTAGACGTGTCCGTCGTTGATCGCCTGGATGATCGCGTCCATGTCCGAGAAGCCGGTCAGGATCATCCGCACCGTCGACGGATGGCGCTTGTAGACCTCCGCGACGAACTCGACACCGCTCATGTCCGGCATCCGCTGGTCGGTCAGGACCGCCGCGAACGGACCCCGGGCGTCGAGCATGTCCAGTGCGCGGCGCGGGTCGGTCGAGGTGTGGACTTCGTAGTCGTCCTCGAACGTGAAGCTCATCGTCTCGAGGATGGCCTCTTCGTCGTCGACGATCAGGATCCGGGGGCGGGCGACATCCATGCGGCGTCAGTATCGCGCGTACTCGATCAAACGATCCACCGATCGCTGCCATTCCCCCTCCCAGCGATCGACCACGCTCTGCCCGGGGCTCTTACCCTGCTCGAGCTGCTCGAACACCGGGTCGAGGAAGCCGGTCTCGTCGGGATCGCGGCGACCGGCGTGCCGGATGCGGCGCAGCCCGTCGCGGGCCAGCCCTGCGAGATCGCGCGCGAGCTCGATCACCGGCTCCTCACCATAGCGCGCGGCCAGACCACGCCGCGCGACGTCCCCGCGCGCCGCCTCGCGGGCCGCGAGCGGATGGATCGAGACGCGATCCCAGGCGGCCGCAAGCGATTGCGCGTCGTAGAGCAGGCCTTTCCACAGCGCCGGCAGCGAACAGGTGAGACCCCGCGGCACGGCGTCGGCGCCGCGCACCTCGAGGAAGCGCTTGAGGCGCACCTCGGGGAACAGCGTCGTCAGGTGCGTCTCCCAGTCCTCGATGGTCGCCCGCTCACCCTGGAAGCCCTGGCGCAGAAACCTGCGAAACGTCATCCCCTCCGCCGAGAAATAACGCCCGCCTCGGTACAGGAACAGCAGCGGCACGTCGAGCGCCCAGCCGGTGTAGCTCTCGAAGAGCGGCGTGTCCTCGAACGCAAACGGCAACAGGCCGCAGCGGGTCGGATCGGTGTCCAGCCACACCCGGGCGCGGTAGCTGGCGTAGCCGCTGTC
>CAZPNB010000353.1:0-2793 GCA_964587305.1 uncultured Spirochaetales bacterium
GGCGAGTTCGTATCGATCGAGGTGTTCGTGCACGCGCCGCACGACGCGCGCGTGACGAAGGGCACGCGCTTCTGGAACGCAGGCGGCATCCAGGTGGCGGTGGACGCGGGCGGCGTGAGCGTGAACGTCGAATCGCTCACGAGCCTGCTGATCGGCGGGATCGCGTTCGAGACGCCGCCCGGGATCGCGGGCCCGTCCGCCGAAGTCGGCACGCTCTTCACGCTCTACGAGAACCACGCCGCCACGAGCCGCGAGGTCTTCACCCAGAAGGCCTACTACGTGGCGTACTTCGATCAGTCCGTGCGCGGGCTCGAGGCGGGCGCGCCGGTCGAGTTCCGCGGCATCCAGATCGGCGAAGTGCGCGACGTCAAGCTCGAGTACCTCGCGGACAAGCAGGAGTTCCTGATCCCCGTGCTGATCGAGATCGAGCCCGAGCGCATCGCGAACCTCGGCCTGGTGGATCCCGCGACGCGCAGCGAGGGGCTCGACCTGCTGGTGAAGCAGGGCATGCGCTTGCAGCTCCAGAGCGGGAACCTGCTGACGGGCCAGCTGATCGTGCAGCTCGATTTCCACGAGGACGCGAAGCCGGCCGAGATCGTCTGGGGCGAGCCCTACCCGGAGCTGCCCACCGTGCCGGCGCCGCTCGAGGAGATCACCAGCAGCGTGCAGCGGCTGGTGAAGCGGCTCGAGACGCTACCGCTGAACGAGGTGGTGGCGTCGATGAACGGCACGCTCCAGGCGGCGCAGGCCGCGCTCGAGCAGGCCCAGCAGACGCTCGCGTCGGCGAGCACGCTCGTCGGCCCCGACTCGCCCGTGAACAGCGAGCTGCGCCGCGCGCTGCTCGAGCTCTCCGACGCCGCGCGCTCGGTAGGCCTCGCGGCAGACCAGATCCAGCAGCAGCCCGACTCGCTGATCTTCGGGCGGGAGGAGAAGCAGTGAGAAGGCTGACGCTCGCCGGGGCGCTCGCGCTCGCGGGCCTGTGGACGGGCTGCCTCGGCGGGCCGAGCCCCGATCCCGAGTACTTCACGCTGAGCCCGGCCGCGGGTGCGAGCGGTGCTCCAGTGACGGCGCGCCCCGAGCTCGGCCTCGTGCTCGGGCAGATCGAGCTGCCGCGCTACCTCGACCGCGCCGAGCTGGTGACGCGCAGCGGGCCGCATCAGCTCCAGGTCTGGGGCGGCGTGCGCTGGGGCGGCTCACTCCGCACCGACGTGCAGCGCGTGGTGGCCGACGACCTCGGCCGCCTACTCGGCACCGCGCGTATCGCGGTCTACCCCGTCGAGGCGCGCTTCCCGGTCAGCTACCGCGTGCTGCTCGAGCTGCTCGAGCTCGGCGGCCCGGCGGGCGGCCCCGTCACGCTGCGCGCGCGCTGGATCCTCGCTGCCGCCGACGGCCGCGCGATCGCCGTCGGCGAATCCAGCGTCGAGCAAGCCCCCGCCTCGCCGGCCTGGGAGGACTACGTCGCCGCCCACAGCGCCGTCCTCGCCGTCGTCACCCGCGAGATCGCCGAGCACCTCGCCGGCCTGCCCTGACGGAAAGCGATCTCCTGAAGCGACCGCGACAGCCGGAGCTGCGAGCCCGCTCCTCCTCGCCCTGTCGAGCTACAGCGGCGCCACCGGCACCGACATCGACGGCGCCTCGGTACCCCCGTCGACCTGGAACACCTTGCCGGTCACCCACGCGCTGGCCGGCGACGCGAGGTAGAGCGCGCACGCGGCGATGTCCTCGACCGTACCCGGGCGCCGCATCGGTGTGTTGCGCTCGAACTGCTCGCGCAGCGCCGCGTTGGTCAGCACGACGCCGAGCGCGTCGGTCTCGACGCCGCCCACCGAGATCGCGTTCACGCGCACCTTCGGCGCGATCTCGGCGGCGAGGTTGCGCGTCATCATGTTCAGCGCGGCCTTGCCGGCGGCGTAGGCGACGAACGAGGTTTGGACCATGTCGCTCGAGCGCGACGAGATGTTCACGATCGCGCCGCCGCCGGCGGTCTCGACCATCCGCGGGATGGACAGCTTCGACAATAGGAACGCCTGCGTGACGTTCATGCGCAGCGCGTTCTCGAAGAACCGCTCGCTCGTGTCGAGCGCCGCGCGCGGGCCGGTGCCTCCGGCGTTGTTCACCAGCACGTCGATCCTGCCGAACTCGGCGAGTGCGGCGGCGACGAGGCGCTCGAGCTCCGGCGTCTTCAGCACGTCGGTCGGCACCGCGAGCGCGCGGCGGCCGCGCTCTCGCACGCCCTTCGCGGTCGCCTCGATGTCGCCCGGTGTGCGCGCGGCGCACACGATGTCGGCGCCGGCCTCGGCGAATGCGAGCGCGATCCCGCGGCCGATCCCCTTGCCGGCGCCGGTGACGATCGCGACCCGGTCGGTCAGCTTGAAGCGGTCGAGGATCACCGCGCGAGCTCCGGTGCCGCGCGTCCTGCCACCAGCGGAAGGTCGAGATAGGTCTGGATGCCGGGCGCCGCGCGGCACACGTACGGAATCGCGCTGACGCCGTGGATCGCGGTCGCGACGATCCCCGGGTTGCGCGCGAGCCCGGCCGCGATCGACTCCGGGTGCCAGCCGTGGAACGTGACCATCGCGGTTGGGTCGCCGGTCACTTCCACCTCGAAGCGCTCGCCCTCGGGACCGAAGCTCCATGCGGGCTCGAGATGCTCCTCGCCCATGTACCAGTTCGTGCGCACGGTGATCACCGGCTCGCCGCGGACCGTGGCCTGCCACGTGAAGCGCTGCGCGGCGACGTGGCCGGGCTGGATCGCGCCGATCGGCGAGTCGATCGGGCGGGTTGCCACCGCCA
>CAZPNB010000354.1:0-8057 GCA_964587305.1 uncultured Spirochaetales bacterium
ACTCGACACCGTCGAGCCCGAGCCGTTGCCCGACGGCCACTGGCTCTACACTCACCCGCACGTGCGCCTCTCGCCGCACTGCTCGTGGTGCGGGCCGGGTGCGCTGGATCGCCTGCTCGACCCGTTCCTCACCAACCTCGCCCGCTGGCTCGCCGGTGAACCGCTCGACGGACTGGTCGACGTCGAGCTCGGCTACTGATATCTCGAAGCCGACGTCGTGCCGGGCCAGTACTTCTACATCCCGCGCGGCGGCGTGGAGGTGGCTCGCAACGTCGGCCAGAAGCGCTACTACGAGCTATTGATCGGGTTGAAGGATTGACGACCCTATGCGGCCCGGAGCATCGCGCGGAGGATCCGTGATCGACCTGTACACCGCTCCGACCCCGAACGGCTGGAAGGCCTCGGTGACGCTGGAGGAGCTCGGGCTTCCCTACACGACGGTGCCGGTGAACCTCGGCGCCGGGGAACAGAAGAAGCCCGCTTTCCTCGCGATCAACCCGAACGGCCGGATCCCGGCGATCGTCGACCACGAGGAGGGCGGTCTCGCCGTCTTCGAGTCCGGCGCGATCATGATCCATCTCGCCGAGAAGGCGGGGCGCCTGCTGCCGATCGGCCGCGCTCCCCGCGCGCGCGTGCTGTCCTGGTTGATGTTCCAGATGGGCGGCGTCGGTCCGATGATGGGCCAGGCGAACGTCTTCTTCCGCTATTTCCCGGAGAAGATCCAGCCCGCGATCGACCGCTATCAGAACGAGTCGCGGCGGCTGTTCGAGGTGCTCGACGGGCGTCTGCGTCAGAGCGAGTGGCTCGGCGACGACTATTCGATTGCCGACATCGCGAACTGGTGCTGGGTGCGCACCTACAAGTGGTCCGGTGTGACGATCGACGGCCTCGAGGGGCTCAGTCGCTGGCTCGACGCGATGCGCGCGCGGCCGGGCTGCCAGCGCGGCATCGAGGTGCCGGTGAAGGTGGACAGCCTGATGGAGGACGCAAAGGGCGCCGAGGCGTTCGCGCGCACCGCCGAGAAGATGCTTCAGAAGTAGGAGGGACGGGATGAGCGCTCGTTATCGGATCTTCGGGGCCGAGGTGTCTCCGTACTCGATCAAGGTCCGTTCGTACTTCCGGTACAAGCAGATCCCGCACGAGTGGATCGTCCGCGACTCGTCGACGATGGCCGAGTACCAGAAGTATGCGAAGCTGCCGATCATCCCGCTGGTCGTCTCTCCCGACGCCGTGGCGATGCAAGACTCCACGCCGGTGATCGAGCAGCTCGAGGCGCAGTTCCCGCTGCCCGGGGTCCACCCCGACGATCCGGTGGCCGCCTTCGTCTCGGTGATGCTCGAGGAATTCGGCGACGAGTGGGGCAACAAGTGGATGTTCCACTACCGCTGGGCGCGTGAGGCAGACCAGATCTCGGGCTCGGAGCGCATCGTCGCGTCGATGATGCCGGACGCCCGCGGCGAGGCACTCGCCAAGGCGGCGGCCGGCATCCGCGAGCGGATGATCGGGCGCGTCTGGTTCGTCGGCAGCAGCCCGCAGACCGCACCCCAGATCGAGGAGTCGTTCCGGGAGGCGATCGCGCAGCTGGAGACGCATCTGGCGGGGCGCCGGTATCTCTTCGGAGCGCGCCCCGCGTTCGGTGACTTCGGGATGTGGGGCCAGATCTACAACGCCTACACCGATCCCACTCCCGGCGCGATCCTGCGCGCGAGCGCACCGAACGTGGTGGCCTGGTGCGAGCGCATGCTCGAGCCGAAGGCCGAGGGCGCCTTCGAGAGCTGGCCGCGCATAGCACCCACCCTCGCGCCGCTGCTCGCCGAGCAGGTCGGGGGTCTGTTCCTGCCCTGGTCGGTCGCCAACGCCCAGGCGATCACCGACGGTGCCGAAGAGTTCAGCGTGGACCTCGCCGGGCGCACGTGGACCCAGAAGCCCCAGAAGTACCACGCGAAGTCGCTGCGGGCGCTGCGCGAGAAATACGCCGCGGCGGCGAGCGCGCCGCTCGACCGCGCGCTCGCGGAGGTGGGCTGCCTCGACGCGCTGCGGGAGTCGTAGCGGTTCGGTGAAGAGGACTCGCTGCTAGGCGGAGCGTAGCGCTCGGACGATCTCGTCGTTCTCTGGGAAGCGGCCGGCCGAGTGCTTCGAGAACACGAGCTCGCCGTCCACCGCGACGTCGAACACGCCGGCCGCGCCACGAATCAGCGCCGACTCGATGCCCAGACTCTCCCGCAGCGCGGCCGCCAGACCGGTGGCCCGAGGCAGGTAGTTTCAACGCACGCAGTAGGTGATCTCGACCTTCACTGGGTGTCTCCTTCTCGAGCGCGAAGGTAGCAGCCGCTATCGGTCGAGCCGCCGCGACCAGCGGCGCGCCCAGCTCTGGAGCGGCTCGAGCGCGCGGCAGAGCTCGCGGCCGGCGTCGGTGACGGCGTAGCCCGCATCGGTGCTCTCGACGACGCCCGCTGTCCGCAGCTCGGCGAGGCGCGTGTTCAGCACAGCGGGCGATACGCCGCCGCACGCCTCACTGAGCGCGCGGAATGGCAGCGGGCCCGCGCGCAGCTCCCACAGCACGCGCAGCGCCCACCGGCGCCCGAGCAGGTCGAGCGCCGCCATGATCGGGCGGCCCGAGCGCGAGCTGCGCACGCGCTGGCCGGGTCGGGGCGCGGTCATCCCTGCTCCTCTGCTTGCGCTACGAAAAGCGTAGCGGTACGATCCGCTACTGAAATCATAGCGCGCCTTTCGGCGCCGCCCGAGCAGCGCCGCCGTTGGAGGACCCCGTGATCGACCGCCTCGCCCCGCTCGATCCCCCCTATGCCGACGGCGTCGCCGCGGCGCTCGCGCGCATGATGCCGCCGGGCGTCCCGCCGCTGTTGCTGTTCCGCACGCTGGCACACAACCCGCGCGTGCTGGCGAAGATCCGCGAGTCGAACCTGCTCGACCGCGGGTCGCTCGAGCGCCGCGACCGCGAGATCGTGATCCTGCGCACGACCGCGCGCTGCGGCTGCGAGTACGAGTGGGGCGTTCACGTCGCGTTCTTCGCCGCGAAGGTGGGCCTCGGCACCGGCGAGCAGGCCGCCACCGTACACGGCGCTGCCGACGATCCGGTGTGGTCGGAGCGCGAGCGCACGCTGATCCGGCTGGCCGACGAGCTGCACGACACCGCGCAGCTCTCCGACCCGCTGTGGAAGGATCTCCGCGGCCACTGGAGCGAAGAGCAGCTCGTCGAGCTGGTGGTGCTGGCCGGCTTCTACCACACGATCGCGTTCGCCGTGAATGGCCTCGGCGTCGCGCTCGAAGCGCACGCGGCGCGGTTCCCGGCCGGCTGATGCCGCGCGACCTACTGGAACCAGAGCCACGCGCCGGCCGACGCCGCGATCCCGAGCATCTGCAGCGAGAGCCCCGCCCCGATCGAGAGCGAGCGCTCGCGGACCACGCCGAGGATCAAGCCGGTGAGCAGCGCCGCGGCCGCGACGCAGCCGAGCGCTAGCGGTACGCCGAGACCCAACGCGGAGAGCGCGTCGCTCGGCAGCGCCGGCGCGGTGACGGAGGTCGCCACGGTCGCGTAGGCCAGCGCCGAGACGATCGCCGCGCGCGACAGGAAGCGGGGCCCTCCCGGGTGCTGGATGCGGAACGCGATCGACAGCATCCCGTGGACGAGGCCGCGGAACCACAGCTCGGCGGCCGCAATCGCGAGCAGGCCGGCGCCGAGACTGGCCGCAAACTCGGGCGGCGTGAGACCCAGCGGCACCGGGATCCAGCCCCGCAGCGGGATCGCGCACGCGATCAGTGCAGGTGCCACCATCCACCAGCGCCCGGGGGCCGGCATGCGCCAGCCGAACACCCATGGCCGCCAGCGCGACGCAGCGCGTGTCGCGACGATCCCGACGACGAGCGCAAGCAACGAGACCTTCGCCAGCTCGAACGCCACGCCGATCGCCGGCCCTGCCGCGGCGACGAGCTCGAGCGACGGCAGTGCGGCGGCGAGCGGCCAGAACGCGAGGAACGACAGCCCGACCCCGAACGCGATCGCGGTCCGGGCCAGGCGCGCGCCGAAGCCCAGCTTCTGGTACGCCCGCTCGAGGACCTCGATCACCTCCGCCGATGCGAGCTGCGTGCCGCGCGGTCGCGGCGAGCCGCCGATGTCCTGGGAGCCGCCCCAGCGCTTGCCCGGTGGCCGCCCGTCGACGGCGGGGTCGCTCCGGTTCAGCAGCTCGTACGCGGGCTCGAGATCGGGGCCGTCGAGCGAGCTCACGCGCCGCAGTGTGTAGTGCCCCGGCTGGTTCTCGAGCGCGATCAGGCTGAGCTGATCGCCCCAGTGGGTCTTGAGATGCTGCTCCACCGTGTAGATCCCGGAGCGGTCGCGACAGACCACCGCGACCTGGCGCGGCGCGATCTCGACGTGCCCATAGATCTCCTCGATCCGCGTGTAGTCGCCGAAGTCCTCGAACTGGTAGACCATCGCGTCGATCGAGCGCAGGATCTCGATCGCGTAGCCGTAGACGTCCTTCTTGGCCCACGCGCCCGACTGCTTCAGCTCGCGCTCGCGCAACAAGAGCTCGTCGATCCGCCGCTGGGTCTCGTCGAGCACGCGGGTCGGCAGGCCGCACAGCCGCGCGAGCTCGGGGCCGTTGGAGTCGATCGCACCTTCCAGGCGCAAGAGCGGGAGCAGCACGTCGCGGGCTTCCGGTCGCAGCTCGCGGACGCGGCGATGGTTCAGCAGGCACCACAGCGCGAGCACGGTGTCGAGGTCGGGATCGTTCGCGTACAGCGTCCAATCGCCGTCGGACAGGCGCAGCCCGCTGTGGACCAGCAAGAGCGCCTGCTCGCAGGTGGAGAGCGTGAACAGCCGCTCGCAGCCGGAGTGGTGATCGAGGTTGTAGACCTTGCGATCGTTGTCGAGCAGCGGGCCGAAGCTGCCGGCGCCGTCCAGCAGCACGACGCGCTCCCCCAGGGACGCAGCGTCGGAGCGTGAGGCCGCCATGCCCGGATCGATCACCACGCGCATCCGCGGGGCCTCGTCACACTCCAGTGTGCGGACCCCATCCTTCTCACGGGTGGAGTAGCGCTCGGGGATCACCGCCAGCCGGCGGACGACCGCGGGCGGTTTGTCGAAACGAGCCTCAGCACCACCGGCCAAGGGGGGGTACCGGAGGCTCGCCACCTGACGCGGGGGTTCCGCCATCGGCTGGGCGCTCCTGGGCCGTGAAACTTCGGAAGCGTGCGCTTGCCGCGGTTCGCCGGCAAGGGGCTGTCGCGAGTCGCTCGAACTCATCGCCACCATTGGGAATATGCCCGTTCGGGCGTTCGGATCGCGCGATCCGATTCCAGAACCCGTCCCCTTGATGGCGACTCTATCGGGCAGACGGCCGCCCGACTCGACCCGGGAGAGCCGGCGTGCTGGGGTCAGCCGGGGGGTCGGGGAAGCAGGTCGCTATCCCGCGAATGCGCGCCGGATCCGATCGATCGCCTGCTCGACGTTCTCACGCGAGTTGAAGGCCGAGATCCGGAAGTAGCCCTCGCCGGCCGCGCCGAAGCCGCTGCCGGGCGTGCATACCACGTGGGCTCGGGACAAGAGGCGATCGAAGCACTCCCAGCTCGAGAGGCCCTCCGGCGTCCGCACCCAGACGTACGGCGCGTGCTCGCCGCCCGTGCAAGTGAAGCCGGCCGCCCCGAGGCCGCGCCGCAGTGTCTGCGCGTTGGCCATGTAGTATGCGACCTGCTCGCCCGTCTGCTTGCGGCCCTCGGGCGTGTAGACGGCCGCGGCCGCCCGCTGGATGATGTACGGCACGCTGTTGAACTTCGTCGCGTGGCGGCGCGACCACAAGCTGCGCAGCGGAACGCGCTCGCCGTTCGCGGTGCTGCCGGTGAGCTCCGCCGGAATGACCGTGTACGCGCAGCGCACCCCGGTGAAGCCCGCGCGCTTCGAGAAGCTGCGCATCTCGATCGCGCACGCGCGCGCTCCGTCGATCTCGTAGATCGAGCGCGGCAGCGCCGGATCCGAGATGAACGCGTCGTAGGCGGCGTCGAAGAGCAGCACCGCGTCGTGTGCGCGCGCCCACGCCACCCAGGTCTCGAGCTGGGCGCGGCTCATCACCGCTCCGGTCGGGTTGTTCGGCGAGCACAGGTAGGCGATCTCGACCGGGCGTTCGGGCGGGTCCGGCACGAAGCCATTCGCCTCGGTCCCGGGCAGATAGGTGATGCCCGAGTAGCGCCCCTGCGCATCCGCCGCGCCGGTGCGCCCCGCCATCACGTTGGTGTCGACGTACACGGGATACACCGGATCGGTGACGGCGAACGTGCAGCTCTGGCCGAAGATCTCCTGGATGTTGCCGCTGTCCTGCTTGCTGCCGTCGGAGACGAAGATCTCGTCGGCCGCGACCTCGACGCCGCGCGCGCGGTAGTCGTGCTCGCGGATCGCGTCGAGCAGGAAGTCGTAGCCATTCTCCGGGCCGTAGCCGCGGAAGCCGCTCGCGCTGCCCATCTCGACGCTCGCATCTCGCAATGCGTCGACGATCGCCGGCGCGAGCGGCAGCGTCACGTCGCCGATCCCGAGCCGGATCACCTTCGCCTCGGGGTGCGCCTCGCTGAACGCGCGCACGCGCCGCCCGATCTCGGGGAACAGATACCCGGCCGAGAGCTTGCGGTAGTGCTCGTTGATGCGTGCCATCGCCGGAAGCTAGTTCGTTTTACTTCGCTCGGCTTCGCCTCGCTGCGCGCGCCCTGAGGGCGCTTGCGGGGCCATGTCTTGGGTCTAGCGCGTCGGATGCTAGCGTGGCGCGGTGGCCGAGCTGCGAACCGAGGACTACGGGCCCGACGGCGATTCCGCGCGTCATCGCGCCCTGGCAGAGCTCGAGGCGGGTGTCCGCGCGCTACCCGATCCACCTCGCGACTCCGGGCGCGTCGCGCTGATCGTCCGCCGCCGTCCGGACGGCGTCCGCGAGACGCCGAGTCGAGTTCAGCTTTCGCCGGAGGAGGGCGTGCCCGGCGACGGTTGGAGCCGGCGCCCACCGCGCGATCCCGACGCACAGCTCGCGGTGATGCGGCGCGACGTGGCCGAGTTGATCGCCAACGGTCAGCCGCTCCCTCTCTTCGGCGACAACCTGTTCGTCGACCTCGACCTCTCGGCCGCGAATCTCCGGGCGGGCACGCGGCTCCGGGTCGGCGAGGCGGAAGTCGTGGTGACGGCGAAGCCGCACGACGGATGCCTCAAGTTCAAGGGCCGTTTCGGTGCCGACGCGCTTCGTTTCGTCCAGCAGCAGCGGACTCGTGACCAGAACTTCCGGGGGATCTACTGGCAGGTCATCGAGCCCGGCGAGGCCTGCATCGGAGATCCGATCCAGGTGATCTCGCGCGGTTGAGTGCGCGGGCCGACCTGGATCCAGCAGCACGCCCGGATTCAGGATGCCGGCCGGATCGAGCGCAGCCTTCGCCGCGCGCAGCGCGGTCGCGAACACGTCGGGGCGCTGGCGGTCGTACCACGGGCGGTGGTCGCGGCCGACGGCGTGGTGGTGGGTGATCGTGCCGCCGTGGCGCAGCAGCGCCTCGCTGGCGGCCTGCTTGATCTCGGCCCATTGCTCGAGCTCGCTGCCGCGGCGCCCGGGCGCCATCACCGTGTAGTAGGGCGCGGGGCCGTCGGGGTAGACGTGGGTGAAGCGGCAGGTGACCGTGCCGGCGCCGCATACGCGCTTGACAGCATCGCGCGCTGCGCCGATCACCGCGGCGTGGAAGGTCTCGAACGCGTCCCAGGTGATCGCGGTCTCGAAGGTCTCGGACACGAACGCTGCGCGCACCAGCGCGTCGCGCAGATAGGGGGCGTTCAAGAACGCGTTGCGCCACGCGCCGGCCGCTCCCTCGCGCGACGCCGCGGCGTCGGTGCGCGTGCGCACCGCGCCGTCGGGCACGTCGCCGCCGGCGTCGCGGCACAGCTCGACGGCGCGCGCGATCCACGCATCGAGCGCGTGGTCGGCGCTTTCGAAGCCGAGCACCAGCACGCAGGCAGAGCCGTCGCCGGCGCCCGCGGCGAGCGCCTCGCCGGCGTCGAGCAGCCGGCAGTTGCTCGGCGCGAG
>CAZPNB010000355.1:0-4851 GCA_964587305.1 uncultured Spirochaetales bacterium
GTCATGTCGCGGCGCCCGTCGAGCGCGAAATCCGCGATCACTGTGAGCCCTGCCACGCCGACCGCGCCGAGGCTCCCCGGGCCGGCTCCGAGCGCGGCGCGGATCTCCGCCTCGCCCGCCGGCCGGATCTCGCCCGCCTCCACCTGATCGAAGAGCTTCTGTTCGGAGAGCGCGTGATCGCCGCGCAGCAGCACCAGTGCGATCACACCGTCGACGGTGTACACGAGCGTCTTGATCTGGCGCTCGGCCGGCGCGCCACCCGCGAAGCGCTCGAGATCGTCGATCGTGCGGACGCCCGGCGTCGGAAACTTCTCCGGAGCGGAAGGACCCGCGCCGTCCTGGATCGCGGACAGCGCCGACGTCGCCTTCTCGATGTTCGCGGCATAGCCGCAGCGCGAGCAGCTGGCGACGAAGTCCTCGCCGGCGTCGCTCTCGACCATGAACTCGATCGACTCGCTGCCACCCATGCTGCCCGACGACGCCTCCACCGCGAGCGTCTCGATCCCGCAGCGCCGGAAGATCTTTCGATACGCTTCGAAGTGTCGCTGGAACGACGCGTCGAGGCCGGCCTGCGCGACGTCGAGCGAGTACGAGTCCTTCATCGTGAACTCGCGCACCCGCAGCACACCCGATTTCGGCCGGGGTTCATCTCGGAACTTCGTCTGGATCTGGTACCAGATCTGCGGCAGCTCCTTGTAGCTGCGCAGCTCGCCGGCGAGCGTCGCGAACACCTCCTCGTGGGTCATACCGAGGGCAAGGTCGGCGCCCTTGCGGTCGACGAGCCGGAACATCTCGTCGCCCATCGCCTCCCAGCGCCCGGAGCGCTTCCAGACCTCGGCCGGGTGCAGCGCAGGCAGCTTGAACTCCTGGCCGCCGATCGCGTCCATCTCGGCTCGGACGATCCGGGTGATCTTCTGGCACACGCGCTGCCCGAGCGGCAATAGCGAGTACGCGCCCGCCATCAGCTGGCGCACATAGCCTGCGCGCACCAGCAGCTTGTGGCTCGCGGCCTCGGCGTCGGCCGGGTCGTCGCGCAGCGTCGGGATGAATGCTTCGGACCAGCGCACGGTTCACCTCGCGGTGGGATGCGCTGAGCCTAGTGGAAGGGCACGCCCAGTGCCGGAGCTGCCTCGTTGAAAGCGCGGCGAATCCGGCTGAAGATCGGGCCCGGGCCGCCGATCCGCTCGCCGTCGAGACTGCGGACCGGGACGAGACCGGCTCCGCTGCCGGTGAGGAAGACCTCCGCGGATGCGAACAGGTCGAAGCGCCCCAGCGTTCGCTGCTCGGCCGGGATCGCCAGCTCGCGCGCCAGCTCGAGGACGGTGCGCCGCGTGATTCCTTCCAGAGCGCCGTCGCTGGCGGGCGGGGTCAACAGCACGCCGTCGCGCACGCAGAAGAGATTCGCGACAGCCGCTTCGGCGATGTTCCCGTGCGCGTTCAGCACGAGCGCCTCGTCGGCGCCGCGCAGCCGTGCCTCGCGTTTGGCGAGCACGTTGTTCAGGTAGTTGAGACTCTTCACGCGCGGGTCGAGCACGTCGGCGGAAGGCCGGCGCACGCTCACCGTCACCAGGTCGAGACCTTCGCTCTGCTGGCGCTCGTTGTAGAGGCGGATCTGGTCGACGATGCAGAAGAGCCGCGGGGCGTGACACGGGAGCGGGTCGACCCCGAGCGCGCCGACGCCGCGGGTGCACACGAGGCGCGCGTAGGCTTCGGGCTGCGCGAAGGCGCGCGCCGTCGCGAGCACGGCGGCCCGGGCGGCCGCGACGCCGCCGGGAAGCTCGAGGCCGATCGCGCGCGCCCCGACCGCGAAGCGCGCCAGGTGATCGTCGAGGCGGAAGACGCGGCCAGCGGTGATCCGGATCCCCTCGAAGATGCCATCGCCGTAGAGCAGGCCGTGATCGTTGAGCGGGATGCGCGCCTCGTCGAGCGGCATCACGCGGCCGTCGAGCCAGGCGAGGGCTCCCCCGCTCGTCTTCGCTCGCCTTCCCGTCCGAACTTCGCTCGGCTTATCGTCCGATCTTCGCTCGGCTTCCCGTCCGATCTTCGCTCGGCTTCGCCTCGCTGCGCGCCGGACGGCTTTCCCTTGCTGCGCGCCGGAAGGCTTGCGCTCGCTGCGCGCCGGACGGCTCTCGCTCGCTGCGCGCAGCTTGCTCTCAGTCATGTCGGGTTCCCTCCAGCCGGGCGGCGATGCGCTCGGCGGCCGCGCGCACGCGCGCGAGGAGCGCGACTTCCGCCGGCTCGGTGAGACGCTGAGTGGGCGCGCCCAGCGCGAGCGCGCCGCGCATCCGGCCCCGCACCGCGATCGGCGCGGCCAGCACCGACAGGCCGGGAATCCACTCCTCGCGGCTCGTCGCGGTGCCTTCGCGGCGCGCGCGGGCGACCGCGTCTGCGAGCTCGGCGTCACTCGCCAGCGTGCGATCGGTGAAGCGTTCGAGCGGAGCCGTAGCGAGCGGCTCGTCGCCGAACGCGAGGAACAGCTTGCCGACTGCGGTCGCGTGCACCGGAACCTCGGAACCAACCTGCGGCGAGGCGCGCAGGAAGCCGGAGCCTTCAGCCTTATCGAGGACGAAGAGACGCCCAGCCCGGGCGGCGACCAGGAAGACCGTCTCGCCGGAAGCAAAGGCCTCGCTCTGCAGCACCGTGCGAGCGGCGGCGACCAACGGCTCGCGATCGAGCGCGCCCAGGCCGAGCGCAATCAGCCCGATGCCGGGCTGATAGCCGCCGCGCTCGTCCTGCTGCACGAGACCGCGCCGCGCGAGCGAGGCGAGCAGGCGGTGCGCGCTCGATTTCGGCAGCCCGAGCGCGCGGCCGAGCTGGGTTACCCCGATCGGCAGCCGTGCGGCATGCAGGTGGAAGAGCACGTCCACGGCCTTCTCGACACTCGTCAGCGCTTGCATCGCGACCTCCCCGAAAGACCGACGGGATGATGCGATGTTCCGTATATCAGAATCAAGTTCTTTCTAATGGAACGACTCAGCGGTCGAGCAGCGCGAGGACGCCCGTGTAGGTCAGCAGCTCGGTGTGGCCCCCGATCGGGCCCAGCTCGCAAGAGCCGAACATCCCGGCGACGGGCGCGTCGCCGAGCGCGCGCTCCAGGTAGGCTGACTCGAGCCCGGGCACGCCGAAGAAGCCGGCGCCGCGGGCACAGCAGTCGAAGTAGAGCGCCAGACCGGGCGGCGGGGACTCGAGACCGCCCAGCATCGCCTTCAGATCCTCGCGGGCCGTCTCAGGCTCGCGGTGGACGAGCGCGAGGCGGGCCCCTTTCTCGATCGGCTCAGGAATTGCGAATGCGTTCGCATCCAGCGCGAACCCAGCGACATTGCGAACGAGATAGCCGCCCGGGGCGAGCGGTGCGGCGGGATCGCGCGGCAGCGCGACCAGCACGAACGACGCTGCCCGGCGGAGATCGTCGGCGAGCGGCTGCCGCGCCGCCTCGCGGTAGACGTCGAGAGCAGGGCGGCCGTCGAGCTCGAGGATCCACGGTCCCTGCGCTCGCGTCACCGTCAACAGCGGCGTCACCGGCCGGCACGCCTGGGTGACGCCGATCCGCAGCCCGCGCGCGCCGCGCAGCACCAGCCCTGCCAGCGCACCCCCGTCGATCTCGGAGCCGCACCAGACGAGAGGGGCCTCCGAGACCGGGTCTCCGGCGCCGGCCCCCACCACACCGGCGGGGCCCACCGCGTCGCGAATCCGTGGGAGCAGCAGGTCGGGCTGGAGCGCGCGCGGATCGGGGATCAGCACGACGAGGTCTTCAGCCCGGGCTCCGCCGCGCAGGCGCGCTGCGACCTCTTCCGCGGCGATGTCCTCATGGCCGGCCAGCGAAGGAACCCAGAGCGTCTCCACGGCCAGTCCATGCACAGCCAACACGCTGACGCCGGCACCCCCTTCCTGCTCGCGTCCGGCGCCGATCACGCCGTGCGCCAACCCTCCGGCGACGCGCCGTGTGCCGAGCTCTGCACATGCGGCAGCCACGAGCCCGCTCGCGTCAGCGCGGTGGGAAGGCCCCGCGAAAAGCAGTGCCGCGTCGGCGCCGCCCGCCGCTGCTCGCGCCTGCTGCGCCGCCTCGCGCGCGGCGATCCGGCCATCGGGATGGGTCGAGAATCCGGCTCCGGCCGCCCACATGGCGCCGGAGAGTAACCCGCCGTCGCTTTCCCCGGGGCAGCGCGTCGGCTAGCTTGCGGGCCTGACGTCGTCTTCGTCCCTCCGACGACGCGAGCTCCCGCGCGCGATTCCCTCCTTCGATCACGGGATGTACAGTCGGCCTCTAGCTCCCCTCCTTCCCCTCCTGACGGGTACGACGATCCGCAATCCGATTGGCGGGTGCGATTGAGGGAACGAGTGGCTGACTACGAGTTGATCGAAACGCGGGCGGATCTCGATGCGCTCGCGCAGGATCTGCTGGGCGAGAAGGTGCTCGCCGTCGATACCGAGGCGGACAGCTTCTACCACTACTTCGACAAGACCTGCCTGGTTCAGATCGGCACACGGCGGCAGATCTACCTGATCGACCCGCTCGCGCTCGGAGGCGATCTCTCGCCGCTCGCGCCGGTGTTCGCTTCGCCGGACATCCGGAAGGTCTTTCACGCGGCCGAGTACGACATCTTCGTGCTCAAGCGCGACTGCTCGTTTACGTTCGCGAATCTGTTCGACACGATGATCTCCGCGCAGCTGCTCGGCTATTCGTCGGTCGGTCTGTCGAGCATCGCGCGGCGCCACTTCGACGTGAACCTGCCGAAAGACGAGCAGCGATCGGACTGGTCGCGGCGGCCGCTCACGCAGCAGCAGATGAGCTACGCGGCGGCCGACGTGCTGTACCTGCTGCCGCTCGCCGAGCGCCTGTGGCGCGAGCTG
>CAZPNB010000356.1:0-3781 GCA_964587305.1 uncultured Spirochaetales bacterium
GCCGCTCGGTCGAGATCGGCTCCTTCGAGGCCGAGGCGAGCGAGATCGCCGCGACGGCACCGCCGGTCGAGGAGGTGATCGACGCCTCGCGCGCGCTGCGACGCTGCCAGGAGACGCTCGAGCGAAGCGTCAGCCCGGCGCAGCGGCGCATCTTTGCGCTTCGCTACGGGGGAGCGCGCTCCGTCGACGCGATCGCGCGCGAGACCGGCCGCAGCCCCGGCGCGGTGCGGATCGGCCTCTTGCGCTCGCGCCGCGCGCTCGACGCGCGGGCACGCGAGGTGGAGCAGCTACTGGCGAGCTGACCCCACTTGACGGGAGTGCCCATCCCGGCGAAGAGTTCGCGCGGGAGGAAGCACGAGCATGGGAGAGCTGAAGCTCGGGGTGCAGCTGGGGTACTGGCAGCGCGATCCGCACGCGAATCTCGTCGCGATCGCGCAGGAGGCCGAGCGGCTCGGCTACGACTCGGTGTGGACGGCCGAAGCGTGGGGATCCGACGCATTCACGCCGCTGGCGTGGATAGGAGCCCACACCTCGCGGATCCGGCTCGGCACGGCGATCGTGCAGATCAGCGCGCGCACGCCGGCGTCGACCGCGATGCACGCACTGACGCTCGATCACCTGTCCGGCGGACGCATGATCCTCGGCCTGGGCGTCTCCGGGCCCCAGGTGGTCGAGGGATGGTACGGCCAGCCGTTCGCGAAGCCGATCGCCCGGACTCGCGAGTACGTCGACATCATCCGCCAGGTGCTGCGCCGCGAGAAGCCGGTCACGAGCGCCGGCCCGCACTATCCGCTGCCCTACCGCGGCGAAGGCGCCTGGGGGATGGGCAAGCCGCTGCGTTCGACCACCCACCCGCTGCGCGCCGACCTGCCGATCTTCCTCGGCGCCGAGGGCCCGAAGAACGTCTCGCTCGCCGCCGAGATCGCCGACGGCTGGCTGCCGCTCTACTACTCGCCGTTCCGGCCCGAGGTATACGCCGACTCACTCGGCACGTTGCGCCCGGGCTTCGAGATCGCGGTGACGATGTCGGTCCACGTCACCGAAGACCTGGCCGCGGCGTACGCGCCGCTGAAGGCGAGCCTGGGCTTCTACATCGGCGGCATGGGCGCGCGCGATCGCAACTTTCACAAGGAGCTGATGGGGCGGATGGGGTTCGAGTCCGAGGCGCAGAAGATCCAGGACCTGTTCTTCGCCGGGAAGCGCGCCGAGGCGATCGCCGCGGTTCCCGACGCGTTCTGCGACGAGATCGCGCTGGTCGGCCCGCGCGAGCGGATCCGCGAACGGCTGGCGGCGTGGCGCGAGACGCCGGTGACGACGCTGCTCGTCCCCGGCACCAATGTCGAGACGCTGCGCGCGATCGCGGAGCTGGTGCTCGGGTGACCGAGCCGGCGCTGAAGCTCGGCGCGATCTTCCCGACCACCGAGATCGGCAGCGATCCGGCCGCGGTGCGCGACTGGGCCCAGGCGGCCGAAGCGCTGGGCTACGAGCACGTGATCGTCTACGACCACGTACTCGGCGCGGTGCACGAAGGGCGCGAGCCGGTGCTGCTGGGCCCCTACACCGAACGCGACGCGTTCCACGAGCCGTTCGTGCTGCTGGCATACCTCGCCGCGGTGACGGAGCGCCTCGCGCTGACGACCGGCGTGCTGATCCTGCCCCAACGCCAGACCGCGCTGGTCGCGAAGCAGGCGATCGAGCTCGACCTGCTGTCGGGCGGTCGCCTGCGCCTCGGCGTCGGCACGGGGTGGAACTACGTCGAGTATGAGTCGCTCGGTGTGCCGTTCGACGACCGCGGCGCGCGGCTCGATGAGCAGGTGGCGCTCTTGCGCCGCCTGTGGAGCGAGCCGGTCGTCGATTTTCGCGGCGCGTTCCACCGCGTCGACCGCGCCGGTCTGTTGCCGCTGCCCGCGCGCCGGATCCCGATCTGGTTCGGCGGCTTCACGCCGGTTGCGCTGCGCCGCGCGGCGCGCGTCGGTGACGGCTTCCTGTTCGGCACCGCGCCCTCCCGGATGCTCGGCCTGCTGGCGAGCCTGCGCGAACGGCTCGCGGCCGAGGGCCGCGAGCGCGACGACTTCGACAGCGGTGCGGTGGTCGACTTCTCGGCGCCGCGCGACTCCTGGGGCCGCGAGCTGGAGCGCTGGCGCGAGGGCGGCGGAACCCACGTGTCTCTGCGCGCGATGGACACCGCGGCCGAGAGGGTCGGCGCCAAGCGCGTCGGCTACCGCGGACCGCGCGACTACATCGACGCGCTCGAGACGTTCCGCCGCGAGGTCGGGTGATCCGAGGTTCCGTGTGCGCGCGGCGCGCGAGCCGCGCTACCGCCGCCCGGCTTGAGGCAGGGCGAGCAGCCGGGCGCGTTCGAGCGCCTCGTCGAAGTTGGCGAACAGGTTCTCCTCGCCGATCCGCTCGAGCGCGCCGCTGCGCTCCAACGCCACCAGCGGCTGTGCGTGGACACCCGACAGCAGCAGCTGGGTGCCGCGTTTGCGGAGCCGCGCCGCGACGTCCTCGAGCGCGTGCAGGCCGGTCGCGTCGATCGCCAGCACGTGGCGCATGCGCAGCACGACGACGCGCGTTCGCGCGTGGCTGGCGAGTAGCGCCTCGGTGAACTTGCGGGCGGCGCCGAAGCAGAACGACCCGTTGATCTCGAATACCCCCACGTCGGGCGGGATCGCCGCGTGTGGCTCCCCGTCCGCCAGCCCGGACGTCTCGTACTCGAGGATGTCGCGCACGGCCTTCACCTGGGTCACCTCGGCCATCCGCCGCATGAACAGCAGCGACGCCAGCACGACCCCGACCTGGATCGCAACCGTGAGGTCGACCGCCACCGTCAGCGCGAAGGTGGTGATCAGCACGAGCACATCGCTGCGCGGCCCGCGCAAGAGCCGCACGAACACGTGCCACTCGCTCATGTTGTAGGCGACCACGAGCAGGATGCCGGCCAACGTTGCCATCGGGATCCAGGACGCCCACTCGCCGGCTGCGACCAGGATCACCAGCAGCGTCAGCGCATGCGCCATCCCGGCGACCGGACTGCGCCCCCCGGCGCGGATGTTGGCGGCGGTGCGGGCGATCGCGCCGGTGGCCGGAATGCCGCCGAACAGCGGAGACGCGATGTTCGCGATGCCCTGGCCGAGCAGCTCCGCGTTGGACCGGTGCCGGCCGCCGATCTGTCCGTCGGACACCACGGCGGACAAGAGCGACTCGATCGCCGCGAGCAGCGCGATCGTCAGCGCCGGGGAGAACAGGTCCGGCACGCGCTGCCAGTCGACCGCGGGCAGCCCGAACGAGGGCAGCGAGGACGGTACGCCGCCGAAGCGCTCCTGAATCGTCTCGACCTGCCACCCGAACCCGTGGGCCACCGCGGTCGTCGCGATCAGCGCCACCAGCGGCCCCGGTACCCGGCTCGTCACGCGCGGCCAGAGCTGGACAATCGCGATCGTGGCGAGACAGATCGCCACCGACGCGGCGCGCGCCGTGCCGAGCTGGGGGTAGTAGACGAGCGCATGGTGCAGGAAGTCCGGCGGCAGCTTCTCGATCTCGAGCCCGAGCGCGGCGCCGATCTGGCCGGTCGCGATGATCAGCGCGATTCCGGACGTGAACCCGACGGTCACCGGATACGGAACGAAGCGAATCACGTCGCCGAGACGCGCGAACGCCATCAGCACCAGCAGCCCGCCGGCCATCATCGTGGCGATCGCGAGCCCCTCGTACCCGAACTCCGCGACGACCCCGGCCACGATCACGACGAACGCGCCGGTCGGGCCGCCGATCTGCACGCGGC
>CAZPNB010000357.1:0-2603 GCA_964587305.1 uncultured Spirochaetales bacterium
GCAGACACAGATTTCGCTGTCATAATCGATGGCTCACGCCCGCGGATTTAGTGTAGTGCAGTTGTGATATCTAATTTACTCTCATGGTTGACCGAATCGCTCAAGGAACCTATCATCGAGCCATGAGCCAGCAAGTAATCATCGAGGAAGGCGAGATGACGCCGGAAATGGCGCGACTGTTTGAACAAGGACGGCGCAGTCTTTTCTGGTTCAGCGAGAGCGCCGAGCGGCTCGGAGTCTTCAAGGTTCATCGTGGTCGTTATGTGGCGGCTGCCGGGGGTGAATTGTTTGTTGCTGACACGCCCGAAGAGGTTGAACGTCTAGCCCGCGAGAAGCATCCTGACGAAATGCCTCACGTGCGCTACATCTTTCGCGAAAAGCGGAGCCACATCTCAATTTTACGATAACTGTAGGAGTTGAAAGCTATGGAAATTATTACTTTACAGGCTCATTTTGACGGCAAACAAATCTTACTGGACGAGCCTTACGAACTTACACCAAACACAAAATTGGTTGTGAGTGTGATTCAAATGCAAAGCGATGAACGAGAAGATTGGACGCGCTTTTCTTTGGCAAACTTGGAACGTGCTTATGGAAACGATGAGCCGGAATACTCATTGGACTTAATCAAAGAGGCAAACCCGAAGTATGAAGGAAGGTGAGGTTGTAATCGTGGCAATGCCGCAGTTGGGCTACTGTTGAGTTGTTATGAGTGACAGGTGCTAAAATGCGTTTGGAGGTTATAGATATGAGCGGGACATTAAATCCTGAAGTAGTTGCAGACGACGTTACAAGTTATGAAGAAGCCGTCAATCAGATGTTCGCTGAAACGAAGCGCGCTAACGAGAAGATGATGCGCGACCAGGAAGAAATCGAGCGACTGAAAGCTGAAACAAACGAAATTCTTGCGAGACTGAAGGCAGCGTAAGACCATGTGGAAGCAGTTCGTCGCTGCCATCAAGCAGATTCTGTTTCTTACGCAGCAGACGGAGAAGAATCGCGAAGAGATCAGAGAGCTGCTGCAACAACTCCGCGAAATGGCGTCTGCTTTAGAGCGTTTATCTTACGAAGTACAGTGATTTTGCGGCGAGCAGTTTGGTAGGAAAATCTCTTCATACGGTTGGGATTTCTTTAGAACAAAAAGATAGACTGTGACTCGGAGGTAAAGATTATGAGCAAAAGCTTGACTACTGACATGCCATCTGAGGAAGCCGAGGTGAAAGCGGCTATCGAGAAAATGCTTGTCGAGGTAGAGCACAACCGCGAGAACATGCAACGTGACCAAGAAGAAATTGATCGTTTGAAAGCTCGCACCCGCTCAATGTTGGCACAATTGGAAGCAGCCTAAATCATGTGGAAGCAACTGTATGAATGGGCCAAGGAGTTAGTTTTCTTATCGCAGGACACGCAACGCAATCGGGCTGACATTAGAGATTTGCGAGAAGAAATGGATCGCCTAACCTCAGTAGTGCAGCGATTGGCTTTCGAGGTGCAGCGAATGAGCGAAAAAATGGATCATGCCCGTGAGTCAGAGGCACAGGAACGTGAAAAGTTGGCATTGAAACTAGAAAACGAGATGCTGAAGTTTGAGCGGCGTTTGTCGGCAGGTAAACCGCACGAAGAATCCAAAGATAAAGAATAAATCTCAAGCTCTCCGAGAGTTGGCCCTGCAGATCAAGAAAGTCAGGGTTCATGAGCCCAGGCTCCCGCGTGTTGGGCGATGAAGGACGATGAACTGACGAATCGACTCCTCGTCCAGGCTGCGCACCGGGGGAACAAACACTTCGACAGCTTCGCTGATAGACTTGAGAGCGAACTTCCCGACTCGACCCAACTCGAAACGCGTGCCCGCCGCCTTGCCGAAGTTTTAGCTTTGGCCTTGCAAGGCTCACTTCTGGTTCGACACGCCCCGCCTGAAGTGGCCGACGCTTTCTGCGCTTCGCGTCTGGCGGGCGACGCCGGTCTCGTCTTCGGGACTCTCCCGCCGGGTACGGATTTCGACGCTATCATCGAACGCTCACGACCGAGGATCTAATGTAGTTTTGATTCCTATTCATCAGGGAAGACAATCCAAAGTTCTAATCCAACTGCGGTATGTTTCTTCAGTCCTTAAACTCAAGTGTCTCAGGCGTACAACATCACTGACGTGGTCGAGGAGTTTTCGTTCTGGCATTTGCTGCCTAATACTGGTGCAGTTGTGATATCTAATCAGTCACCTTGGCACTCCACTAAAGAACCTGTCTACCACGATAATGCTGGATGTAATACCGGCAATAACATTTCAGACGAAGACCTTAGACAGGGAACTGGTGGTAAGCCCCTTTGCCAAGAGTGCCGCAGGTCTGTCCGCCCAACCGCAATCTAACGAGTCGTTTGACCGGAGGCCTCGAAGCGAAGTTCATACGATTCCCTTCACTGCCGCTCGCGGCCCCGTCAACTCGGTCGTTTAGGCGGCTATGCTTCACTCGTTGCTGGGAGAAGAAGGACGAAACAAGCCAGCGCGACCGTGTCACCAACGGATGATGCCGCGGGCACCTTCGCCAGCGGCCAGCGCTGCCAGCGCATCGTTGATGCCGTCGAGATGGTAGGTGCGAGTGACGAGT
>CAZPNB010000358.1:0-4324 GCA_964587305.1 uncultured Spirochaetales bacterium
GACGCCGTGTCGAGCGGATTCGTGACCGCGACGCGGACCGCTCCGTTGACCTCGCGCGACAGCGGCAGCACGCCGTGGTCTTTCGCGAATCCGATCGGGAGCCGCTCGATCAGCCGCTCGTCGACGTCGCCGTGATGGATCTGCGCCCGGACCGGGAGGCCGAGCTGCTCGGCCAGCGCGCCGAGCAGCTGGTCGGCCGAGACGTGGCCGCGCGCGACCAGCAGATCGCAGAGCCGCCCGCCGGATTCGCGCTGCGCGGCGCGCGCCGCTTCGAGCTGCTCCCCGGTCAGCGGCGTCGTGCGGAGCAGGATCTCCCCGATGTCGCGCGGACCCGGCGCGCGCACGGATGCGGCCTGGACGTGCGCTTCGCTCATTCGCCGTGCCCGTCTTCCTCGGCGTCGAGCACCAGGATCGCAGGGGCCAGGCCGTGAGACTTGCGGACCGCCTCGCCGACCCCGTTCGCCTGCTCGAGCGAGGTGAACGGTCCGAGATGGATCTCGTAGAGCACGCTGTCACCGATCGGCGCGGACACGAGCGTCCCGTCGTGGCCCGAATCGATCAGGTCGGTGAGCAGGCGGGCGGCCGCGTCCGGGTCGCCGAGGATCGCGGCCTGGAGCACGTAGCGGGGTCCGTCCTCGGTGGATGCTGCGGCCGCCGCCCGCTCTTCCGCGCGGATCCGCTCGATCTCCTGGACCCGCTCGTTCGGATAGCGCGCCCGGTGCTCCGAGACCCGCTCGCGAATCGGGTGGTCGTTGTCATCGGGGATGTAGGGCAACCCCTGCTCCTCGGCCATCGCCACGCGCTCCGCCTCGACCTCGAGATCGCGGTCGGAGAGCTCGAGCGCGCGCCCCGAATGGTCGCGGAACTCCTCGCGGCGCCGGATCGAATCGTTCTCGAGATCGAGCGGGGTACGCACGATGCGCGGCGTCAGGAAGACCAGCAGGTTGGTCTTGCGGACGCTGTCGCTGGTCGACTTGAACAGCCACCCGAGGATCGGGATGTCCCCGAGCCAGGGCACCTTGGTCACCGTCTTGTCCACCGTGTCGGCGAGCAGTCCACCGATCACCACCGTCTCGCCGTCGCGCACCACGACCGTGTTCTCGACGCGGCGGTTCGACAGCGCGACACCCACGTCTTCTGGGTTTCCGACCCCCCCCTTTGACGTCGATAGACCGGCGTTGATCTCGGTGATCTCCTGGAAGATCTCGAGCCGCAGGCTGTCGCCCTCGGTGATTTGCGGCGTCACGCGGAGCGTCACGCCGATGTCCTGGCGCTCGACGTTCACGGACGAGGCGAGGTTGGTCCCAGAGGAGATACCCGCCGCAGATTCGACGCGGCTCGAGATGATCGGGATGTTGTCGCCGACGCGGATCTCCGCCTGCTCGTTGTCGGAGGTCAGGATGTGCGGCGCGGAGACGATGTTGATGTCGCCGTTGCTCGCGGAGAGATTGATGATGTTGTCGATCACCGAGCCGTTGCCGCTGTTCGCGTCGCGCGAGTCGCGCGCCACCCGCCCGAGCAGCGGTCCGGCGTCAGTCAGCGGCAGCACGGGCGGTACGCCAACCGACGCGCCGGCTGCCGACGTGGCCGAAGCGATCAGGAAGTTGGTGTCGCCGTTGATCACCTGGAGCAGGCCGGAGAACCCGATCCCCTCGTTGTTGTTGACGGTAAGCTCCATGATCCGCGCCTCGACCGACACCTGGGGGCGCTCGACGTCGAGCTTCTCGATCACCTGTGCGAGCGTGTTGAAGCCCTCCTGGCTCGCCTGGATGATCAGCGAGTTGGTCGCGGGGTCTGCACTCAGGCTGATCCCGCCCTCCAGCCCGGTCACCGCGGCGCGGATTGCCTGGGCTCCCTGCGCGCCGCCGAGGCCATTGGCGCCGATCGCCGAGCTGCCGGGGGTCGTGGCCGACCGGCCCCCGCCGCCGCCGACCAGGCCGGCGAGCGTCTCGGCCAGATCCTCGGCGTTCGCGTTGTTCAGGTAGTAGACGTGGATTCGGCCGCCGCCCTGCACCGGGACGTCGAGCTTCGCGACCAGACGCCGCACCTCCTCGAGCTGCGCGCGCGGCGCGAGGACGAGCAGCGAGTTGGTGCGCTCGTCGGTCAGGATCCGGACCGGAGGCTTGTTCGCGGCCGGAGCGTTCGGATCGTTCGGATTCGACGTCCGGCGCCGCGCGGCGCGGCGGGTGTTCAACCCGGATTCGGTCACCTCGGCGCCGTAGATCTCCGAGACCTGATCGGCGAGCGTCGCGGCGTCGGCATGCTCGATCGCGATCACGGCGAGCTCTTCTTTGTAGGTCTCGACGTCGATCGACTCGAGGATCGCGATCAGCCGGCGGATGTTCGAAGCGGACTCGGTCAGGATCACCGTGTTCGTCGGCGCGTAGGCGGCCATCGCCGCATCCTTCGAAACCAGCGGCTTGAGCGTGTTCACGATCGAATCGGCGTCGATGTAGTTCAGCGGGATCAGGCGCGTGACGTAGCGGTCCCGGTTCGGTGGACGGCTCGAGCTCTGCACCGTTTCGATGCTCGACTCCTTCGCCTCGCGAACCGGCACCACCTTGATCGCGCCGCCGGGGGTGGTGACCGTCGTGAAGCCCTTCACCTGGAGCACGGATTCGAACACCGCGTACGCCTGCTCGATCGGGATCGGCTGGGGCGAGACGATCGTCACGCGACCGCGCACGCGATCGTCGTAGATGAAGTTACGGTTGGTCGCGCGGGCGATCGTCTCGATCACCTGCGCGAGCTCGGCGTCGGCGAAGTCGAGCGTCACCATCGCCTGGTCGTCGAAGGGCGGGGCCTGCGCGGGGGCGGTTGCGGGGGCGGGTTGTGCATGCGCGGCTGCGGCGATCAGCGCGACCGCCAGGAAAGTCAGAGCGGGGCGCCCGCGCGGTTCCCGCTTCCGATGGATTCGAGTGATTGCCACGATCCGGCTCATTCCGTGGTCACGTTGTGGGACGTCTCGGTACCATCGGCGCTCCGCACGACCACGTTGAACTCCTGCGAGTTCGTGAATTCCTGGAGGATCTTCGCGCTCTCCTCCGGCGAATTGATCACGATCCCGTTGAACTGCGTGATCACGTCGCCCTCGCGGAGGCCGAGCCCCTCGAAGACGCTGCCCGGCTGGATGCCGTTGACCTGCAGACCCACCATCTGCCCGTCCTCGAACTTCGGCAGCACGCGCGCTTGCGAGAGCACGTTGCCGGGGTTGCGGATCGTCTTCTGGATCTCCTCGCGCGAGACGGCGATCCCGGACTCGGTGCGCCGGATCGGATTCCTGGCCGCGCGGGCCGGCGCGCGGCTCCGTGCGCTGGCCCGCTGCACCGACGGCGGCGCACTCTCGTCGTCGCCGATCGTGAGCTCCCGGGGCGCGCCGTTCTCCGTCAGCACGACGCGCCGGCGCTCGATGCGCGTGACGAGGGCCACGTTCTTGATCTGGTCGCCGATAGCGACCACCAGCGTCTCGTTCTTCTCCTTGTCCAGCAGCGTGGCGCGCGAGAACGCGGGGTCGCTGGCCGCGAACGTGCCGAGCAGCGTCACCGGGAGCCGCGATTTTTCGATCTCTTCCTCGAGCTGCTCGGCCGAGGGCGTTGGGCTCTCGGTGCTCGACTTGAACAGGTTCCGGGTCAGGATGATCTGGCGTTCGGCCCAGGTGCGCGGGCGGGGCGGAGCGGGTGCCGCCCTCGGCGCGATCGCTTCGGGCGAGGCGGGCAGCAACGCCGCGGCGATCACCTCGTTGGCGGTGTCCGCGGCCAGGAAGCACCCCAGCACGAACAACACGCTGTTCGCGGTCCAGCTCAGCACGGAACCCATGGTGGCTAGCTCGCTCCTGCGCCCGACAGCTTTGGCGATGCCGCCCCGTCCTGGAACCAGAGCCGCGAAGTATACCCGCGCGCTTCGCCGTCGTTCAACGGATACCCCGCGATTCCAAGCAGTTAGGGGCCCGATCGGTGATATCGGCGGTCCGCGGTCGCACCCTTATGACTCCGGGGCGCGGGCGGCCGTTCGGAAGCCCCGCGGGGCTGAAGGAGTCTGGCTCCGTCGGTCGGGCCGGGAACCGTTGACAGGCAGGGCCACGCGCCGAGCATTCGCGGCGTTCGCGGTCCCTGGAAAAGGGACGGAGACCACAGAGGGAGATCCATGGCGCAAGGCAAGGTGATCGGCATCGATCTGGGCACGACCAATTCGGTCGTCGCCGTGATGGAAGGTGGGCAGCCCACCGTGATCGCCAACGAGGAGGGCGGACGCACGACTCCGTCGATCGTCGGCTTCACCGACGAGGGTGAGCGCCTCGTCGGCGCGATCGCCAAGCGCCAGGCGG
>CAZPNB010000359.1:0-2948 GCA_964587305.1 uncultured Spirochaetales bacterium
GAAACTAACCAGATGAACCAAATCAACCAGATAAACAAAACAAACCAGATAGACCAAACAGACCAGAGAGACCAGCTAATCGGGCGCACTATGGCCATTTTGTCAACCCAAGTCAATTCGCCAAACGGCGAACGTAGTCACCCCTAGGTACAAGGGGCTATTTTTGGAGAAAATTGTGAAGAGGCGTTCCGCGACGTCTACCTTCGTGGTGTGACGTTGGAAGCATGAATTGGCTGGGCGACTGCAACGCAGCGGGGTATCAAGTCACGCAACGGCCCTGATGAGCCTCCCCAGCATGGGCTCTGAGGTTCTTCGCCAGGGAGTGAGATTTTCATGTCATTCTTGTATATAATGAGCATCCGTCGAGTTTGTAGCAGTAAGAATCAAACGGAGACAACGCGAGAGGGGGACCCGCAATGCGACAGACGATCAAAGCGCGGTACCATGACGGAGTCTTACAGCCATTGGAGCCATTGGTCCTCGCGGACGAGACGGAAGTGCAGGTCACGGTAGACACCGAGGTGGCTGTCAGTGCTGAAGAGATTTTGCAGTATGCCGCACGGGTCTACCAGGGGTTCACCGCTGAAGACATCGCACATGTCGAGGCCATCGCCTTGGACCGGCAGCACTTCTTCCGCAAACCAGCCGCCTAATGTCTCAGCCTGCTGCCCTTCTCGACACTGATATTCTCTCTGAACTCCTCAGACAACATCCGCTCGTTCTCCAACGGGCGCGGGTCTATCTTGCCGAACACGAACGACTCGCCTTCTCCATCATCACCCGGTATGAACTGTTGCGAGGACTGAAGGCTAAGCAGGCACGGGCCCAAGAGGCGGCGTTTGCGCTCCTGTGCCAAGCCAGCCTCATCCTCCCGCTCACCGATCGCGTGGTGGACCGGGCCGCCATGTTGTATGGCGACCTCCACCGGCAGGGCGCGCTGCTTCCCGATGCAGACCTGCTCATTGCCGCGACGGCGCTGGAGGCCCAGCGTACATTGGTCACAAACAACCTCGCTCACTTTGAGCGTGTGCCCAATTTAGTCATCGAGAGCTGGAAGCGGTAACGCTGATCGCTCCCGCCGTGCTTGCAACTGTGGCGTTCTCGATACCCGTGAAGCGTGAGAACGGGCTGTTTGCTTTAGTCTGTCTGGTTCAACCAAACAAACAAGACAAACCGGGCTTTCCTCAGAGGGAATGCCGGCGTGGCTCTCTCTCTCTATATAATGGATACACGACCCAGGTGTATCACTTTAGATACACCGGTCCTGGTTACGCCAGCACCGGCTCTTGGAGCTGAATGACGAGCTCGTCGTCCAGCTCTTCGTCAGTCGTCACCACGCTTCCATTCACATAGTTTTTCACCCATGCCTGCTGCACATAGGCCTGGCCATAATTGCTGTCAGTCACTGTTGCGGTATCAGCGATCGTCGTGTCGCTCTCCATCTCCACAAGAGGAACCGATTGCGATGTCGAGTCACTCGCTGTCCTCGTCGTGGTGGTCGTCGTGGTCGTCGATGCGGCCACCGGCTCACTCGCCACGACGGTGGCTTCCTGCACCGAAGGTGAGGAGACGGGCAGGAATCCGTTCAAGAACGCTTCGACTGCCGCCGCCGTGTGGCGCGTGCCCGCCGGATCGACGACACCATTGGTCAGTGCATTGCCGGTGAAGCCGAAGAGATAGCGGATGATCACGATGCCGTCAGAGAGGGCATCGGCAAATCCGTTGCCGTCGACATCCAACATGACGGGACCAGCCCGGCGGAGATAGTCCTCGACCAGCGGCGCCGTATTGCGCGCCCCCGCCGGATCCACCACGCCACCGATCAAGGCATTGCCCGTAAACCCGAACAGGTGCCGAATGATCACGATGCCGTCGCTCAAGGCATCGGCCCGACCGTTGCCATCGATATCGAGCAGGACCGGCGGGACGACCAGAACCGGCGGGACGACCAGGACTGAGATCGTATCCGCGCCACTCAGCCCGCCGTTATCGGTCACCGTGACAGAGATGGTATGAGTTCCCAAGACCGTATAGGTGTGATCGAGTCTCAACGTACGGCTTGTCAGATTGCTCAGCACCTGAGCCGGCGCCCCATCCCCATAATCGATGGTGGCAGTCCAGGTATCCGCTCCGGGATCGGTAAAGTTGATGGTGCGTGTGAGCGAATCCCCTGTCTTGATGGTGGCGTTGACTCCCGCCTCAAACGCCGGCGCCACGTTGTCCACCGACACAGTGAACACCTCCGCATCGCTCTGTCCGAAGCGGTCCGTGATCGTCACGGTGGCCGTATGGGGCGAATCGTGCGGAAAGATATGCTGCAAGGTAAAGGTCTGGTCCGGGTTGAGTGCGAGCGGCAGAACCGGGCCGGTGTCATAGCGAACTGTCGCGGTCCAACTGTCCTCCGACCCAGTGAGGTCAGTGAAACTGCCGGTCGACGTAAAGAGACTGCCTTCCGGAACTCCCGTGAAGCTTGCCGGCGTAATACTGGGGGCCAAGTCAGCCACGACCAGCAGAACGAAGCGGGCGGCACTCCCTCCGTCGTCATCGGTAACCCTGGCCGTCACCTCAAAGGAGCCGGAAATCGTGTAGAGATGCTCCGACGAAAATGTGCGCGAGGCCGAGAGGGAGACGGTGGTCAGAGTCGTGCCGTCGCCCCAGTTGATCGTGAGGATTTCTTGGTCCAGACTCCCAACGTCGGCGACGGCGCCGGTAAGCACGAGGCTCCCGCCTTCGATCAAAGCGCCTGTGGAGGGCGTGAAGGTACTGAACGAGGGCGCGGCATTGGTGACGGTGACGCCGGTCGTCGCCGTCGCCGAATCCACGATCCCGTCGTTGACCCCCACGATCACTATGTACGGATCAGCCGGCGTGCCGGTCGGGTTGTCATCGAGATACTGGTGATTGGCCGTGAAGGTTCGCGCACCGGCCGCGAGGGCCACGATCTGGTC
>CAZPNB010000360.1:0-3748 GCA_964587305.1 uncultured Spirochaetales bacterium
CGGCGTGCGGCGAAACGCCGCCGAAGCCCATCGGCCATTCGACGTGCAGCTCGCGGCCCGCGTAGTAGGCGGTGGGCTGGCCGTCGGTCACGACCAGCACCTGCGGGCTCGCCGACGGGTGCTTCGCGATCAACCGTTCGGCGATCATCAACCCCTCTTGGAGGTTGGTGAACGGGTCGCCCATGTCCCAGCTCACTTCCGGCAGCTCGCGCGGCGAGAGCTCGCGCGCGCGCGTCGAGAACCCGACCACGAAGAAGTGATCGCGCGGGAAGCGCGTGCGCACCAGATGGTCGAGGGCCAGCGCGACGCGCTTCGCCGCCGGGAAACGTCCCGCCCAGGACATCGACCAGCTCATGTCGAGCAGCAGCACGGTGGTGGTCTGGGTGGTGTAGTCGCGCTCGCGCAGCGCGAAGTCCTCGACCTCGAGCGGCAGCGGCAACGGGATCGGCCGCCCCGGGGCAGCGCGCGCATGGCGCTCGACCGCCTGGATCAGCGTGCGCACCACGTCGAGATCGAGCGGATCGCCGAACTCGAACGGCTTCGTCTCGTCCGGGCGCGGCAACGCGGCGCCGCGCGCGTCGGATTCGTGCGCGCCGGGGCGATCCTTGCGCAGGCTCGCGTACACGAGCGCGAGCGCCTGCGCGCCGATCCGGCGGATCGCGCGCGGTGTCAGCTCGGGATCGCCGCCACCGCGCAGGTAGCCCGCGCGCTCGAGCGTCGACTCGAGATCGCGGATCAAGACCAGCGAGCGCATCGCGTCGTCGCCGAGCAGCTCTCGGAGCTGTTCGGCAGAGATCTGCTGGAGGTCGCCCACGGCGAGGTCGCGCGCGAGCTGCTCCAGTGAGCGCAGGCGCTCGAGCGCATCGAGCAGCTCGCGGTACGCGCGGCCCGCCTCGTCGTCCTCGAAGCGGTGGTCGCGGAACTGCAGGATCGCCTCGGTGAGGCCGCTCGTTTCGGCGTGGCGCCGCGAGAGAAACTCGTTCATGCGCGACGACTCGAAGCCGTGGGTCTCGCGCAGCCGCTGCTGCTCCCGATCGAGGAGGGTCTCGAAACGTCTGGCGAGCTCGTCGGTGGTGCGGCGGATCTCGTCGCGCAGCAAGGCCTCGAGCTCCGACATGCCGATCACGCGCATATCGAGACCCGCGAGTTCGAAGCCGTGCTGGCGCATCCATTCGAGCGCGGAGCTAGCGTCCATGCCTTCCATCATCAGGTTCGACAGCGCGTCGAGCGCGCGCTCGGCATCGAGGCGGAACTCGCCCTGGGAGCCGTCCCAACGGCTGTAGACGCTCGATTTCACGAACGCGCGTAGCATGCGCCATGCTCGCGCTCGGTCTTGTTGAGCCGATTCGACAGGTGCAGCCCCTCGAGCAGGAACTCGATCGCGGAGGCGATCGCGGCCGGCTCCTCGCCGCCCGCGAGCCGGGCCGCCGCCTCGCGCAGCGGCGCGATCTGCTCGAGGCCCGCCAGATACTCCCGCGACGGCATCCGCTGTGAGACCTCGACCTTCCAGCCGTCGTCGAAGGCGCGGGCTACCAGGGAGAGCGCGTCGGGCCCGACGTGGCGGTCGAAGACGACCTTGCATGCGCGGCGCCGGAGCTCGCGCACGACCTAGCCCTCGCTGCGATCGCCGCCGGCGTACTCGAGCTCGAGCTTGCCGAGCGTGGAGGTCTCGAGCGCGTCCAGGTCGGAAATGCGCGGCACCGCGACGGCTTCGCCGACGCGCAGCGCGCGGCGCAGCGCGTTGGCCGCCAGCGTCTCGTAGTTCGCGATCGACATCCGCACCGAGACGCCAGAGGCCTGGTTCACGTCGGGGCTACAGCGCGCCTGGAAGGTGAGCTCGGCGATGATGTCTTCCATGAACGGCGGCACGTACACCACCACGCCGGGCGCCGACGGAATCTCCGCCTCCTGGCGCACGATCGCGAGCTCGAGCTCGGGCGTGTGCGGGTAGTGGGTGCGCACCTGGGCGGCGTAGCGGTCCTTCAGCGGCGTGATGATGCGCCCGCGGCTGGTGTAGTCCTCCGGGTTGGCGCTCGCGACGACGAGCACGTCGATCGGCAGGCGGATCCGATAGCCCTTCACCTGGACGTCGCGCTCTTCCATGATGTTGAAGAGTCCCACCTGCACCTTCTCGGTGAGATCCGGCAGCTCGTTGATGCAGAAGATCCCGCGGTGCGCGCGCGGCACGAGGCCGAAGTGCATCGTCTCCTCGTCGGCGAGCGAGCGGCCCTGCGCGACCTTCACCGGGTCGACGTCGCCGATCAGGTCCGCGATCGAGACGTCCGGGGTGGCGAGCTTCTCGACGTAGCGCTCGTCGCGGTGGATCCACGCGATCGGCGTCGCGTCGCCGCGCTCCGCGACCAGCGCGCGGGCGCGCGCGGAGACCGGCGCGGTCGGATCGTCGTGAATCTCGCTGCCCGCGACGGCCGGGATCCACTCGTCGAGCAGCCGGGTGAGCTGGCGGATCATCCGCGTCTTTGCCTGGCCGCGCTCGCCGAGGAAGATCAGGTCGTGACCGCACAAGAGCGCGTTCTCGACGGCGGGCACGACGGTGTCGTCGAAGCCCATCACGCCTTCGAAGATGCCGGTTCCGGTGCGCATCCGCTCGAGCAGGTTGGTGCGCATCTCGTCGCGCACCGCGCGCGCGGCGTAGCCCGCGGCGCGCAGCTCTCCCAGCGTGGTCGGCTTCGGCGGGGCGGACATTGCTTCTCCTGCGCGCGAGACCGCCCCACTATACAGCGGAGCGTCAGCGCACCCACTCGTTCGATCTCCGCTCGGCTTCGCCTCGCTGCGCGCCGGACGGCTTGCTCAACGCCGTGCGCGCGCGAGCAGCTGGATCCGGCGCTGGATCAGCTGCAGCCTGCCGTCGTCGCGCACAGCGAGATCCGGCGGAAGTTGCGCGTGCGCCAGCAGCTCGGCCGTGTGCTCGATGCGGCTCTCGGTGGCGGGATGACTCGACAGGAACTCGGGCGCCTGCGCTCCGGCCTGGGATCGAAGCGTCTCGAAGAACGACACCAGGCCACCGGGGTGGTAGCCGGCCTTCGGCAGCACCTCCACCGCGAACGTGTCGGCCTCGACCTCGGCCTCGCGCGTGAACGTGTTGACGAACGCTACCGCCGCGAGCTCGCCGATGATCTGACCGCCCGCGGCCGCGCTGCCGCCGACGAAGATCGACGCCGCGAGCGCGCCGAGCTGGTACAGGATGCCGGTGTTGCGCTGGCGGTTGTAGTTGTGGGCGACGTGGCGCCGCACCACGTGCCCTACCTCGTGTCCGATCACGCCGGCCAGCTCGCTGACGTTCGCCGATTCGAGGATGATCCCGGTGTGGATGTAGATGTGTCCGGCCGGCAGCGCGAACGCGTTGAGCGTGTCGTCCTCCACCACATGGAAGCGGAAGCGATACGGCTGCGGGCCCGCGGCGGCGGCGATCGCGGAGCCGATCCCCTCGACATACTCGAGCACGTGCCGGTCGGTGACGAAGTCGAGCTCGCGGCGCAGCTCGCGCGCCGCCTCGGCCCCGAGCTCCTCCTCCTCTTCTACGCTGAGCGTGCCGCAGCCGGCGATCGCAACCGCGAGCAGCACGATCGTTGCGGCGATCCGGAGCGGGAAGCGCATGGATCCAGTATCGGCTCAACGTGCCCGCGCCTTGTAGAGACTCGATTTTCGGGCCCTCACTTCAGCCGGTCTTCGAAGGAGCAGAGCGTGAGCATAGGTAGTGCTGGATTCTGGAGGAGTCCGATACGGAGTC
>CAZPNB010000361.1:0-11021 GCA_964587305.1 uncultured Spirochaetales bacterium
CGGCATGGACCGCGCCCAGCTTCTGGTCCGCTTCCGGAACAGCCCGGGATACTCTTTCGTCCGGCGCTGGATCACCGCCGAGCAGGGCGAGCGGATCGCCGCCGCGAAGCTCGCAGGGGTGGGTGTCATCCAGGAGCCGCGCCGGATCTATCCCTACCGCGCGCTCGCGTCGCGCCTGGTCGGATTCGCGAACATCGATGGCGACGGCGCGCGCGGCGTCGAGCAGCAGGAGGACCGCTGGCTGCGCGGAACCACGCGCAGGTTGCCCGTCGAGCGCGATGGCTCCGGTCGCTTCCTGCTCGTCGACGCCGACACCGCCTGGGGAACCACCGGCGGCGACGTCGCGCTGACGATCGACGCCGCGCTGCAAGCCGACGCCGAGCGCGCGCTGGCCGCGGCGGTCGAGCGGACCGGTGCGCGTGGCGGCCTCGTGCTGGCGATGGATCCGCACACCGGCGAAGTGCTGAGTCTCGCCGAATCGCCGACCTTCGACCCTCACCGCTTCCGGCGCACCGCCTACCCCGAGACGCGGTCGAGCGCATTCCTCGACGCGATGGAGCCGGGCTCCGCGATGAAGGCATTCCTGGTGGCGGGAGCGCTGGAGCGCGGCGCGCTCGGCCCCCACGAGATCATCGACACCGAGGGGGGTCGGCTGCGGATCCCCGGCAAGACGATCACCGATAAGCACGACTTCGGTCCGCTGGACCCCGCCGGCGCGCTGCGCCTGTCCAGCAACATCGCGGCGGTGAAGATCGGATTCGCGCTCGGACCGCGCGCACACTTCGAGATGCTGCGCGCGTTCGGTTTCGGAGCGTCGACCCGGAGCCTGTTCCCGGACGAATCGTCGGGTGTGCTGCGCGGCTGGCGGGACTGGAAGCCGGTCGACCACGCCACGATCGCCTTCGGACAGGGCGTCAGCGTGACTCCGGTGCAGCTCGCGGTCGCGACCGCGGCGATCGCCAACGGGGGTCTGTTGGTCCGGCCCCGGCTCGTCGCAGCCCGCCGGGCGCCGGGAGGCCCCTGGCAGCCGACTCGCAGCGAAGTGGTCCACCGCGCGATCAGCCGCGAGACGGCGGCGACGGTGCTCGGGATGCTCGAGACGGTCGTCTCCGAGGATGGCACCGCGCGGCAGGCCGCGCTGCCCGGCGTGCGCGTCGCCGGGAAGACCGGCACGGCGCAGAAGTGGGACGCGAAGACCGGGAGCTACTCGCAGACGCGGTTCCGCGCCTGGTTCATCGGCGTGGCGCCCGCGGACGATCCCCGCGTCGTGATCGTCGCCCTGCTCGACGAGCCGGAGCACCCGCTCCACACCGGCGGCGCCGCAGCCGCGCCGCTGTTCGCGCAGGTGGCGCCGGGGCAGCTGGCACACCACGGCATCTTTCTCGACCGCAAGCAGGTGCAGCTCGCGCGCTCGGGGCCGGTGCGACCGGCGCCGACGGCGGTCTCCGGTGCGGGGCCGGCGAATCAAAGACCCACGCGGCCGGCGGCAGAGCCGCCGGCACGCGCGTCGGACCTCTCGGCATTCCGCGATCGTGTGTTGCTACCCGACTTCCGGGGGCGCCCGAAGAGCGAGGTGATCAAGATCACGGCGGCGAACGGCCTGCGGGTCAGCCTCGAGGGCAGCGGGCTCGCCGTGCGCCAGGATCCGCCGCCAGGCAGCGTGGTCATGGCGGGGAGCGAGACCGTGCGAATCGAGTTTCGCCCCGCGGCGCAGCGGAGCGATGCGCCACCCGCGGCAACGGGTGTGTCGCGCGGAGGTCGCTCCTAATGCGTCTCGCGGCGCTGCTGGACGCGTTGCCCCCGCATAACGCACCGACGCGGCGCGTTTCCGGATCAGCCGGTGAGAACCCGGTGATCCGCGGCCTCGTCTACGACTCGCGCGCTGTCGCGCCGGGCGACGCCTTCTTCGCGCTGCGCGGCGCCGAGGTCGACGGGCACGCCTATCTCCGCGCGGCGCTCGAGCTGGGCGCCGCGGCGCTGTTCGTCGAAGAGCTCGCGGACGAGCTGGCGCTCGGCGCGGCGTGTGGCGTCGTGGTGCCCGACGCGCGCCGCGCGCTGGCCCCGATCGCCGCGCGATTCTTCGGGCATCCGAGCCGCGAGCTGGCGCTGGTCGGAGTGACCGGAACCAACGGAAAGACCTCCACGACCTACCTCACTGAGTCGATCCTGGCGCGCAGCGGCCGCTCGGTCGGACTGATCGGGACGGTCGAGGTCCGCTACCGCGACGTGCACCAGCGCACCCGCAATACGACGCCCGAGAGCCTCGACCTCCAGACTACGCTGCGCACGATGCGCACCCAGGGAATCGACACCGCGGTGATGGAGGTGTCGTCGCACGGCCTCGACCAGGGTCGCGTCGACGGCTGCCGCTTCTCTGTCGCCGCGTTCACGAATCTCACCCAAGACCATCTCGACTACCACGGCGACATGGACCGCTACCGCGACGCCAAGCTGTCCCTGATGGAGCACCATCTCGATTCCGAGGGTGCAGCCGTGGTGAACGTCGACGATCCGAGCGGGGCCGCGTTCGTCGCCGCGGCAGAAAACAGCGGCGCGCGCGTGATCCGGGTCTCGCGCGACGCCGCCGGCGGCGCCGAGGTGCGCCTGCTCTCCGCCGACGTCGGCCACGAGGGCTCGCGCGTGCGGCTGGCGCTACCCGACGCCGAGATCGTCTGCGCCCTCCCGCTGCTCGGCGACTTCAATCTCGAGAACCTGCTGGTCGCCGTCGGAATCGGTGCGGCGCTCGGGGTGTCGGCGCCGGTGATCGCCGCGGGCGTCGCCGCGTGCCCGCAGGTTCCGGGTCGGATCGAGCGCGTCGGCGGATCCGACGGCCCGCGTGTGATCGTCGACTACGCCCACACCCCGGACGCGATCGACAAGCTGCTCGCGACACTGCGACCGCTGTGCCAGGGGCGCCTCGTCGCCGTGTTCGGCTGCGGCGGCGATCGGGACCGCGGGAAGCGCCCGCGGATGGCCGAGGCGGTGGCGCGCCACGCCGACCGCGTCGTTCTCACCAGCGACAATCCGCGCACCGAAGACCCCGAGCGCATCCTCGACGACGTCGAGCGTGGCCTCGCGGGTCTCTCGCGCATTGCACCCGACGCGCTCGACACGCCCCGCAGCTACGCGCGCATCGCCGATCGGCGCGCCGCGATCGCGGCGGCGCTGGCGATCGCGGCGCCCGAGGACACCGTCGTGATCGCCGGCAAGGGCCACGAGGACTATCAGATCCTCGGGCGCGAACGTCTGCCCTTCAGCGACCGCGAGGAGGCGCTGCGCGCGCTGCGCGCCCGGAAGGCAATCCCGCGATGAGCGAGCCGTTCAGCGCCGACGACGCTGTTCGCTGGACGGGGGGAGAGCTCTCGCGCGGCGACGCCACACTGCGCTTCACCGGAGTGACGATCGACAGTCGGCGCGTGTCCGCGGGCGATTTGTTCGTGGCGATCGCCGGCGAGCGCTTCGACGGGCACGACTTCCTCGAAGACGTCGTGCGGGGCGGCGCCGCCGGCGTCGCGATCCGCGCCGGGCGCAAGGCGCCGGAGGGCGCCCGCTGCGCGATCGCCGTCGACGACACGACCCGCGCGCTAGCGGCCCTCGCAGCGGGGCACCGCCGGCGCTTCGCGGGCCCGCTGGTGGCGATCACCGGCAGCAACGGCAAGACCACGACGAAGGAGATGTGCGCGGCGATCCTCGGCGTCTCCCGCGCCTGCCTCAAGAACGAGGGCAACCTGAACAACGAGTTCGGGCTGCCGCTGACGCTGTTGCGGCGCTGTGCTTCGCACCAGAGCGTGGTCGTCGAGCTCGGCATGAACCACCGCGGCGAAATCGCGCGTCTCGCGGCAATCGCGCAGCCGCGCGTCGGCGTGATCACCAACGTCGGTACGGCGCACATCGAGCACCTGGGCAGCCGCGAGGAGATCGCGCTCGAGAAGGGTGATCTGGTGGCCGCGCTCGGCGCCGATGCCACGGCCGTGCTCAACGCCGACGACCCGCTCGCCGCCGCGCAAGCAGTGCGCACGCCGGCACGCGTCGTGCGCTTCGGCCGCAGCGAGCTCGCGGAGGTGCGGGCCGACGGCGTCTCGGCGACCTCCGACGGCCGCTATCGCTTCGCACTGCTGGCGCCGGAGGGGCGTGTCGAGGTGTCGGTGGCGGGGCTCGGCGAGACCACCGTTCCGAACGCGCTCGCTGCTGCGGCCGGTGCGCTCGCGGCCGGCGCGTCGCTCGCCGACGTCGCGACCGGTCTGCGCGCTTACCGCCCCGTGTCAGGCCGGCTCTCGCCGATCGCGCTGGCACACGGAGGGCTGTTGATCGACGATACCTACAACGCGAACCCCCAGTCGATGGAGGTCGCGCTGCGCACGCTGGCGCGCGGCGAGGTGACGGGTCGCCGGATCGCGGTGCTGGGCGATATGGGCGAGCTCGGCGAATACGGTGCCGAAGCCCACCGCGACGCCGGCGAGCTGGCAGCGCAGCTCGGCATCGACCGGCTGTTCGCCGTGGGTCAGCATTCCGCCGAGGTCGTTCGATCCGCGCGCGCCGCCGGCATGGACGCAAGCGCGCTGCACGCCGGCCGGGACTGGGAAGAGACGGCCGAGCGCGTGCTCGAGGGTCTCGGTGAAGGGGACCGCGTGCTCGTCAAGGGATCCCGCGCGATGCGCATGGAGCGCATCGTGCTGCACTTGCGCCGGGGGACCGGGGCGGGAGACGACGTCTGATGCTCTACCACTTGTTGGTTCCGCTCGCGTCCGACGTCGGTGTGCTGAACGTCTTCCGCTACATCACGTTCCGAACCGGCGCGGCGACGCTCACCGCGCTGTTCATCGCGTTCGTGGTCGGCCCACCGCTGATTCGCGCGCTGGCGCGTCTGCGGATCGGCCAGCAGATCCGCGAGATCGGCCCGGCGCACCAGGCGAAGGCCGGAACCCCGACGATGGGCGGCCTGTTGATCCTGCTGTCGCTCTTGGTCTCGGTGCTCTTGTGGTCGAACCTCGACGATCGCGGCGTGTGGATCCTGATCGGTCTGACCGTCGGCTACGGAACGCTCGGCTTCATCGACGACTACTCCAAGGTCCGCAAGGGCTCGAGCGCAGGCATCTCGGCGCGCACGAAGCTCTTCTGGCAGACGCTGCTGGCCGGCCTCGTCGCGGTCGCGATCTACACGCATCCGGGATTCGACGCGCGGCTCTCGGTCCCGTTCTTCAAGAACTTCACTCCCTACCTCGGCTGGCTGTACATCCCGCTCGCCACGTTCATCATCGTCGCGGCGAGCAACGCGGTGAACCTCACCGACGGCCTCGATGGGCTCGCGATCGGGCCGGTGATGGTCTCGGCCGGGACGTTCCTGATCCTCTCCTACGCGACGGGGCACGCGCGGATCGCCGAGTATCTGGCGATCCCGTTCGTGCCGGGCTCGGGCCACCTGGCGATCTTCTGCGGCGCGCTGATCGGCGGCGGAATGGGCTTCCTGTGGTTCAACGCACCGCCCGCCCAGCTCTTCATGGGAGACGTCGGCTCGCTCGCGCTGGGCGGTGCGCTCGGCACGATCGCGGTGCTGATCCGACAGGAAATCCTGCTCGCGGTGGTCGGCGGCGTGTTCGTCGTGGAGGCGCTGTCGGTGATCATCCAGGTGGCGTCGTTCAAGCTGCGCGGCAAGCGCGTGTTCCTGATGGCGCCGATCCATCATCACTTCGAGAAGCAGGGCTGGGCCGAGCAGAAGATCGTCGTGCGCTTCTGGATCATCTCCGCGATCCTCGGCTTGGTCGCCCTCTCCTCGTTGAAGCTGCGCTGATGGAAGAGCTCGCCGGCAAGCGCGTCCTGGTGCTCGGTCTCGGCGTCTCCGGCCGCAGCGCGGCGGCCTTTTGCTTCGAGCGCGGCGCGCGGGTGGTCGCTGCCGACGAGCGCCCGGCCGAGGCGCTGGCGGGCGCAGTTCCGGCGGGCGTCGAGCCGTGGCTCGGCCGCTCGTTCCCCGATCCCGCCGATTTCGACTGCGTGGTGCCGAGCCCGGGCGTCCCGCCCGAGCGCTATCGATCGCGCGCCACGCGCGTGTGGGGCGACATCGAGCTCGCCGGAGCCGCGCTGTCGGTGCCGATCATCGCGGTGACCGGAACCAATGGAAAATCGACGACCACCGCGCTGATTGTCGATCTCCTGCGCGCGGCCGGCCTGCGCGCGGCGATGGCCGGCAACGTCGGCACCCCCGCGCTCTCGCTGGTCGGCATGCCGCTCGACGCAGCGGTGCTCGAGGTGTCGTCGTTCCAGCTCGAGACCACAGAGCGCTTCCGGCCGGCGGTGGCGGTGGTGCTCAACTTGACGCCCGACCATCTCGATCGCCACCACACGCTGGAGGCCTACGCCGCCGCCAAGCTGAGGATCCTCGCCAACCAGCGCGCGGACGACTGGGCCGTGCTGAACGCCGCCGATCCGTGGTACGAGCGCTTTCGCGGCGCTGCGCGCGGCCGCGTGCTTCCGTTCCAGGCGTCCGGCGTTCCGGAGCTCGGCGTCGGCGTCGACGCGGGCTCGCTGGTCGTCCGCACCGACCAAGCAGAGGCCCGGCGCTTCGCGTTCGACTGGCGCCAGCCCGGCGTGCACAACCGCGAGAACGCGATCGCGGCCGCCGCCGCGGTGTTGGCGCTGGGCGCTCCGCTCGAGCGGGCGCTGGCGGCGCTGCCCGGGTTCCGCGCGCTGCCGCACCGCTCCGAAGTGGTCGCGCGCCGGCGCGGCGTCACCTGGGTCGACGACTCGAAGGCGACCAATCCCGGAGCCGCGCTGCGCGCGCTGGAGGGCTTCTCGGAGCCGATCGTGTGGATCGCCGGCGGGCGCGCGAAGGGCCTCGACCTGGGCCCGCTGGCGACGGCCGCGCGCGGGCGCGTACGTGCGGCGGTGTTGATCGGCGAAGCCGCGCCGCAGCTCGAGCAGGGGCTGCGCGGCGGCCCCCTGGTGCACCGCGAGGCCTGCATCGAGGACGCGGTGCGCCGCGCGGCCGCGTTGGCGCGTCGCGGCGACGTGGTGCTGCTCGCGCCCGGCTGCTCGAGCCACGACCAGTTCGCGAACTTCGAAGAGCGCGGCCAGCGCTTCCGCGACGCGGCGCGCGCGCTTCCCGAGCGCGAGGAGCCGCGATGACCGATCCGCGAGCGAAGCGCTCCCGCGCCGATTCCCGCCTTCGCTCGCCTGCGGCGCGCTGCACGCCGGCCGACTCTCGAGTCGGCCTGCTGGCGTGGGACGGCGCCGTGATCGCGAGCGCGCTGGTGTTGACCGGGGTCGGGGTGGTGATGAACTACAGCACCACTGCCGCGCTCGAGATCGGCGAGGCGCTGCCGCCGCTGGCGGTGCGTCATGCGGCCGGTGTCGCGTTCGCACTGTTGTGCGCGGCGCTGGCGGTGCGGCTGCCGCTCCGGGTGTGGGAGAGCCTGGCTCTGTGGCTGTGGATCGGCAGCACAGCGCTCTTGATCGGCACCCTTCTCTTCGGCCTCGAGGCCAACGGCGCGCGCCGCTGGCTGTTGATTCCCGGCCTGCCGGTGGCGATCCAGGCCGCGGAGCCCGCGCGACTCGCGACGGCGCTCGCGGTGGCGGCGGTGCTGGCGAACGCCACCCCGAAGACCCTCGGATCGAGCGCGCTGCTGCAGCGCGTGGCGCTGCTGGTCTGCCCGCCGGTCGCGCTGATGCTCTTGCAGCCGGACTTCGGCAGCGCGGTGATGCTGTGCGCGGTGGTCGGGCTGGTGCTGTTCGCCGCGGGCCTGCCGTTGCGCACGCTGGCACTGCCCGGTGTGGTCGGTGCGGCCGGCATCGCGCTCTACGTCGCGGTGCGCCCCTACGCGCAGGCGCGCGTGCGCGGCTTCATCGACCCGTGGCAGAGTGCGCACGACGAGGGGTTTCAGCTCGTGCAGTCGTTCGTCGCGTTCGGCCGCGGCGGGACGTTCGGCGTCGGGGTCGGCAACGGCCTCCAGAAGCTCGACTACCTGCCCGAGGCCCACACTGATTTCATCCTGTCGGTGATTGCGGAAGAGTTCGGCCTGTTCGGTGTGCTCTTCGTACTGGGTTGCTTCGCCGCGCTGTGCTGGGCGGGCCTGCGCATCGCGCGCCACGCGCGGCAGCCGTTCCCGCTGCTGGTCGCCACCGCGTGCACCGCGCTGGTGATCGTGCCGGCGCTCTGCAACGCCGCGGTGGTGATGGGGCTCCTGCCGACGAAGGGACTGACGCTGCCGTTCCTCTCCCACGGCAGCAACTCGCTTGTGTGTAGCGCGCTGGCAGTGGGCATCCTGCTGCGTGCCGGACGCGAGCCCAACGGCGCGCCGCAACAGACTCGCGCCGCGACCGAGACGCGGAGGCTCGCGCGCGCATGACTTCCGGCGCCAGCGTCTGGGCGATCGCCGGCGGCGGCACCGGAGGCCACGTCACCCCCGCACTCGCGCTCGCCGAGGCGGTCGCCGCACGCGGCGATACGCCGCTCTTGATCGGCGGCGAGATCGGCCTCGAGCGCGTTCTGGTTCCGGAAGCCGGCTTCGAGCTGGTGACGCTACCGAGCGGACAGATGATGGGGCGCGGCGCGATCGCGCGGCTACGCGCGGCGCTCGCGACGTCGCGCGGCGTGCTCGCCGCGTGGCGCGAGCTCGGCACGCGGCGCGCGCGGGTGCTGATCTCGGTGGGAGGTTATGCGTCGATGCCCGGCGTGATCGGCGCGGCGCTGCGGCGGATCCCGATCGCGCTGGTCGAGCCCAATGCGATACCCGGGCGCGCCAACCGGCTGGCTGCGCTCGTCGCACGCGCCGTCTTCGTGCAGTTCGAGGCCGCGGCGGGCGTGCTCAGCCGGGCTCGAACCGTCTCGGTGACGGGCGCGCCGCTGCGCCAGGCCCTCGTTGCGTCGTTCCGCGCCGCGCCGCCGCGCCGCGCGCCCGGCGTGCCGCTGCGTCTGCTCGTGTTCGGCGGCAGTCAGGGCGCACGCCAGATCAACGACGCGATGATCGAGGCCGCAACGCACCTGGACGCCGCGTCCTACCAGATCTTCCATCAGACCGGCGAAGCGGACGTGAAGCGGGTCACCGAAGCCTACGCCGCAGCCGACGTCCCGGCGCGCGTGGTGGCGTTCGAGCGCAACATGCCGGCGCGCTATGCCGAGAGCGACCTCGCGCTGTGTCGCAGCGGCGCGCTGACGGTCGCCGAGCTCGCGATGGCGGGGCTGCCGGCGCTGCTGGTCCCCTATCCCCATGCCGCCGACGATCACCAGAGCGCCAACGCGCGGGCGGTTGCCGAGGCAGGCGCCGCGATCGTGAGGGCGTCGCGACCGCTCGTCACCGCCGACCTGCTGCGCGCGCTCGCCGACCTCGCCGCGCGCCCGGAGCAGCTGGTCGCGATGAGCACGGCCGCGGCGCGGCTCGCGCGGCCCGACGCCGCGTTGCAGATCGTGGCCGAGTGCGCCGCCTGGGCCGAGCAGGACGGAGCGCAAGGCAAGCGGCCGGAGGCCGCGCGCAGTGAGTCGAAGGCGAGCGAAGGTCCAACAAGATGAGGCGGATCCAGCGCATCCACTTCGTCGGCGCCGGCGGCATCGGCATGTGCGGGATCGCGGAGCTGCTCGCGAACCAGGGCTACCGGGTCTCTGGCTCCGACCTGCGCGAGAGCGCCAACACCCTGCGCCTGCGTTCGCAGGGCATTCCGGTGTCGATCGGTCACGACGCCGCGAACGTCGGCGACGCCGATGTGGTGGTCTACTCGTCGGCGGTGCGCGCCGACAACCCGGAGCTGCGAGGCGCCCTGGCGGCGAAGATCCCGGTGATCGGCCGGGCCGAGATGCTGGCCGAGGTGATGCGGCTCAAGGACGGTATCGCCGTCGCCGGCAGCCACGGCAAGACCACCACCACGTCGCTCGTCGCCCACGTGCTCGACGCGGCCGGCCTCGACCCCACCGCGGTGGTCGGCGGCCGAGTTCTCTCCGCCGCGCGCGCGCCCTCGACCACACGCCTGGGAACCGGCGCGCTGCTGGTCGCGGAGGCCGACGAGAGCGACGGCTCGTTCCTGCGCCTGGCGCCGGTGATCGCTGTCGTCACCAACATCGATCCCGAGCACCTCGACCACTACGGCAGCTACCAGGCGCTCCAGGACGCATTCGTCGCGTTCTGCAACCGCGTCCCGTTCTGGGGTGTCTCGGTGCTATGCCTCGACCATCCGGGTGTGCAGGCGATCGTGCCGTTCATGAAGCGGCGCACGATCAGCTACGGCACGAGCTCCCAGGCCGACTGGGTGGCGAGCGAGATCGGCCGCGACGCGCACGGGCTCTGCTTCTCGGTACGGCATCAGGGCGCGGATCTCGGGCGCGTGCGAATGCGCCTCGCGGGGCGCCACAACGCGCTGAACGCGCTCGCGACGCTCGCCGTGGCGCACGAGGTCGAGGTGCCGTTCCGCCAGGCCGCCGACGCGCTCGAGAGCTTTCTCGGGATCGAGCGCCGCTTCGAGCACAAGGGCACCGTCGCGGGCATCCGCGTGATCGACGACTACGGTCACCACCCGGCGGAGATCGAGGCGACGTTGGCGGCCGCGCGCGAGATCCACGGTGGGCGGCTGGTCGTCGCGTTCCAGCCGCATCGCTACACGCGCACGCGCGACTTGTGGGAGGAGTTCACGCGCTGCTTCAACCGCGCGGACGTGCTCGTCCTGACCGAGATCTACGCCGCGAGCGAGGACAAGCTGCCGGGCGTCGAGGCGTCGCTGCTCGCGGCGGCGATCCGCGACCACGGCCACCGCGCGGTGTACTTCGAGCCCGACCTCGACGCCGCGCTCGAGCGGCTGGTGGCCGAGGTGCGCGACGGCGATCTGGTGGTCACGCTCGGCGCCGGCAGCATCGCGAGCCTGGGCGCGAGCCTGGTCGCCCGCCTCGCGGAGGACGCCAGGTGATCGACAGCGCGCTGCGCGCGGAGCTCAGCGACCGGCTCGGAGCGGCGATCCGCTTCGACGTCCCGCTCGCGCGCCTCACCTCGCTGCGCGTCGGCGGCCCGGCCGACGCGGTCGCGACGCCTGCGACCCGCGCGGATCTG
>CAZPNB010000362.1:0-5149 GCA_964587305.1 uncultured Spirochaetales bacterium
GAGCGTCCCGATGATTCCGGCCGCGCCGACTGCGAGCGGATACAGGAACATCGCCGAGCCGGGGGGGAAGATGATGTGGGCGAGCAGCATGGCGGCCGCCGCCGTCACGCCGTAGGTCTCGAAGAGGTCGGCCGCCATGCCGGCGCAGTCGCCGACGTTGTCGCCGACGTTGTCGGCGATCACCGCGGGGTTGCGCGGATCGTCCTCGGGGATGTTTGCCTCGATCTTGCCGACCAGATCCGCCCCGACGTCGGCGCCCTTGGTGAAGATGCCGCCGCCCAGGCGGGCGAAGACGGAGATCAGCGAGCCGCCGAACGCGAGTCCGACCAGCGCATCGGGCTGGTCATAGCGCGCGATCTGCATGCACAGCACGAGGAACGCCAGCGACAGCATGCCCGCGCCGACCACCATCAGGCCGGTGACCGCCCCACCCTGAAAGGCGAGCTGGAAGGCGCGTCCGAAGCCGGTCTTGGCCGCCTCCGCCACGCGCACGTTCGCCCGGACCGACACGTTCATGCCGATGAAGCCGGCGGCCGCACTCGCGAGCGCGCCGACCAGGAACCCGAACGCGTACCACCAGTTGAGGAGCACGCCCACCAGTAGCAGGATCGGCGCCCCGACCACGGCGACGGTGCGGTACTGACGGCTCAAGAACGCCTCGGCACCGCTTCGGATCGCAGCCGCGATGTCGTTCGCACGCTCGGTGCTCGTCGGGGCCGCAATCACGTGCCGATAGAGACCCACGCCCGCCGCGATGGCGGCAACCGCAGCGACCAGGGAGAGGACGATCTGAAGCATAGATCTGGGATCTCCGGGAGCTCGGGAGTCGCGAGAGGCGACCCGACACCGATGAGTGGATGACCGACGAGCGGAGTGCGGGAGCCGAGTCGAGCGCGCCACCGCGCGGCATCCCCTGGGGACGCGGGGCGGGCGGGAAGCTAGACGCCCGGTCACGGAATTTCCAGTGAATTCTAGAGCCGTTCGGGGGAAGCCGAGCTCACTGCGAGCGGTGCGGTTCCGACGTGATGCGTCACACTCCGCTTCCGGTACGGAGTCCGCTTGTCGCGCTGCATCGTCGTCGTCCCGACCTACAACGAGGCGGAGAACCTGCCGCTGCTCGTTCCCGAGGTACTCGCGCAGGACGAGCGGATCGAGCTCCTGGTGGTCGACGACGATTCGCCAGACGGAACTGGCAAGTGCGCCGACGACCTCGCGCTCGCGAGCCCCCGCGTCCACGTCCTGCACCGACCGCAGAAGGACGGGCTCGGACCCGCCTACCGCGACGGCATCGCGCGCGCGCTCGAGCTCGGCGCCGACCACGTGGTGCAGATGGACGCGGACTTCTCCCATCCGCCGGAGACGCTGGTGACGATGCTCGAGCAGATCGAGCACTGCGACGTCGTGAGCGGATCGCGCTATCTCGACGGCATCACCGTCGTGAACTGGCCGATCGAGCGGATTTTGATCAGCTATTTCGGCAATGCGTACGTCCGCCGCGTCGCCGGGCTCGCGATCACGGACACCACCGGCGGATTTCGCTGCGTGCGCCGCGAGGTCTTCGAGCGGATCGGCCTCGAGCGTGTGCGCACGAACGGCTACGCCTTCCAGATCGAGCTCAACTTCCGCTTCGCCCACGTCGGTGCACGCGTGAAGGAGATCCCGTTCTTCTTTCTGGACCGCACGCGAGGCACCTCGAAGCTCACCTGGCGGATCGGCTTCGAGGCGCTCTGGGCGGCGCCGCGGCTGCGCGTGGCGAGCGCGCTGGGCCGCCTCTAGCTCGACTCTGGCGTGCGCATCCTGATCCTCAACGAACGCGATCCGCGTCACCCCAGGGCGGGAGGCGCCGAGACCCACGTGCACGAAGTGTTCCGCCGCCTCGCCTCGCGCGGGCATGCGGTGACGGAGCTGGTTTCGTCGTTCCGGGGAGGCGCCTCGCGCGACGAGATCGACGCAATCCGCCTGGAGCGCGTCGGCGCGCTGCCTCTCTTCTACCCGCGCGCGATCGGCCGATGTGCGCGGGCGACCCGACGCGGCGAGTTCGACGTGGTCGTCGAATGCCTCAATAAGCTGCCCTTCCTCGCACCGCTGTACTCCGCCCGGCCCGTCCTCGGCCTGTGTCACCACCTGTTCGGCGACACCGCGTTCCTCCAGGTGGCGTGGCCGATCGCGGCCGTCGTCTGGGGCGTCGAGCGGGCGATCCCGCGCGCGTATCGGAGCGCAGCGATCGTCGCGATCTCCGACAGCACCCGCGACGACCTCGTGGCCCGGGGCGTCGCACCGGGGAAGGTGGAGGTGCAGCACCCGGGGATCCGGCGCCCGGAGGCCCCGGAGCACCCGATCCACCGGCGCGCGCCGCTCGTTGTCTACGTCGGCCGACTCGAGGCCTACAAGCGCGTCGATGTGGTGCTCGAGGCGGTCGCGACGCTGGCCGCGCGGCGGCCCGACGTCCGACTCGCGCTGGTGGGTCGGGGGGCCGAGCGACCCCGCCTGGAACGCCTCGCGGCCGAGCTCGGAATCGGCGATCGGGTCACCTTCACCGGCTTCGTCTCCGACGCCGAGCGCGACGGTTGGCTCGCCCGATCGCGCGTCTGCGTGTGTCCTTCCACCAAGGAAGGCTTCGGCCTGTCGGTGATCGAGGCGAACGCAGTCGGCACGCCCAACGTCGCGAGCGACGCACCGGGGCTGCGCGACACGGTGCGCCACGGGGAGACCGGCTTTCTGGTCGCCACCGGGGACGTCGCGCAGTTCGCGGCGCGCATCGAGTCGCTGCTCTCCGACGACGCGCTCGCCACGCGCATGTCGCGGGCCGCGCTCGCCTGGTCGCAGCGCTTCGACTGGGAGACGGCCGTCGAGGCGATGGAACGATCGCTGGTACGGACCTTGGAGCGCGGAACGTGATTCCCGCGCCGCACACTTGTACGTTCCGTCCATGAGCCCGGGATGGCGAAATACAGTCCAGCGGATCCTGCCGATCGCGGTCAGTCTCGGTGTGCTGCTCTGGCTGCTGCAGAGCGTCGATCTGCCGTCGGTAGTCGCAGCCGTGAACGGGAGGGTGGCCGCCGTGATGATCCCTTCGCTGGTCTCGTTCTGCGCGGTGACGCTGTGGCTAGAGGCGGTCTCGATCCACCGTCTGGTGACGAGCCCGCCGGCGGGCTTCGGCCTCGGCTCGGCAGCGCGCATCAAGTGTGCGAGCTACCTGCCCGGCCTGATCCACTACACACTGGGCCTGGGCGGGCTCGCGGTGCTGCTGCGCCGGCGCACCGGCCAGTCGCTCGGAGAGTCGCTCGGGCTCGTGCTGCTGATCTCGTCGGCCGACCTGATCGTCGTGCTGACGGCGGCGAGCGCTTCGGCGGCCGTGCTCGGAATCGGCACCCGCGGACTGCGCACCGGCCTCGTGGTGCTCGTGATCGGCGGCTTGTTCGCCGGCCTCGCGCTGCTGCGCTCCACTGCGTCGTTCGGTCCGCTCGACCGCATCCGGCAGCTCTCGCTCTTCGAGGGCCTGCGCCGCGTTCCGCTGGCGCGACTGGCCGAGCTGCTGACGCTGCGCGTGTGCTTCTCGGCCTGCTTCATCGCCGGCTGCGCCTCGGCATTCGCGGCGTTCGAGATCCCCGCCTCGCTTGCGCAGCTGGTCGGCGGAATCATGCTCGTGGCTCTGGTCGCGGCGCTCCCAATCGCGGTGGCGGGGCTCGGAACGAGCCAGGCCGCCTTCGTCTACCTGTTCGCCGACGCGGCGCCAGCCGAACGCCTGCTGGCGATGAGCCTCGTGTTGTCGTTCGGGATCATCAGCCTGCGGGCCGCGATGGGGCTCTGCTTCGCCCGCGAGCTGACGCGCGAGGCCCTCCACGACGCGCGGATCGCGCAGGCGTGAACGAGACCCACTTCACGGGTGAACGCCTGCACGAGGGCCTCGCGTTGTTCGGGCTCGACCTCGCGCGTCACCGCGCGGCCTATGAGTTCGCGCGCGAGCGGCTGGCGGGTGCGCGGATCCTCGACCTCGGCTGCGGCGGCGGGTCCGGCACCGCCAGGCTCGCCTCCGGCGCCGCGCGCGTCGTGGGCATCGATCGCGTGCACCCCGACCGGGCGAGCCGACGCGCAGGTGCTCACTTCTGTCGCGCCGACATCGCCGGGCTACCGGTGCGCGCGCAGAGCTTCGACGCCGTGGTCAGCTTTCAGGTGATCGAGCACCTCGCCGACCCTGCTCCCTACCTGCGCGCGATTGCCGCGCTGCTCGTCGCTGGCGGTACCGCGCTCGTGTCGACTCCCAACCGCCGGCTCTCCGACGGCGTCAATCCCTATCACGTGCACGAATATCTCTCCGAGGAGCTGCACGACCTGCTCGCCGGCCACTTCTCTTTTGTGGAAGTGCTAGGCGTCGGAATGAGCGAGCCCGTGCGGCGCACGATGACGGCCCGCACGCGCCGGATCCGGCGCGTCCTGCGCATGGACCCGTTGCGCCTGCGCGAACGTCTGCCACGCGCGCTCGTGCTGAAACTGTTTGCGTGGGGAGCGCTCGTCGTGCGGCGCGTGTCCGCGCGGGTCGACGGCACCCCCGACGTCAGCTGGCGCGACTTCCCGATCGGACGCGCGGACGACGCGGCGAGCATCGACTGGCTGGCGGTGTGCCGAGGCCCCCAGTGACCGCGCAGGCGGCGGTCTCGGATCCCGACGCACGCTGTCCGGTGTGCCGGGAGGCGGCGTCGCGGCTGCGCTACACGATCACCGGCTTTCGCATCTACGACTGCGCGCGCTGCACGCTCGTCTACCTGTGGCCCCAGATCGACGACGAGGCGGTGCGCGAGCTGTTCACGCGCTTGTACACCGAGGGGGAGGGATCGGTCCCCGAGCTCGCGACCTACTACGACTTCACCTATACCGACGCGCCCGGAAACCCGCTGGTCCGGGTCTACGAGCGCTGGCTCGACGCGATCGAGCGCGAGCGGCCGCCCGGCCGGCTGCTCGACATCGGCTGCGGAACCGGTCTCTTCCTCGCCGTCGCCCGCCGCCGCGGCTGGGAGCCGTACGGCGTGGACGACTGCGCCGAAGCCACCGCCCATGCCCGCAACCACTTCGGGCTCGAAGTGTGGGACGGCCAGTTCACCGAGTTCGCAGCGCGCAAGGAACTGCGCTTCGATGCGATCTCGATGTGGGA
>CAZPNB010000363.1:0-3891 GCA_964587305.1 uncultured Spirochaetales bacterium
CCGGCAACATCGGCCGCCGCTACCGGCGTCAGGACGAGGCGGGCACACCCTTCTGCATCACGATCGATTTCGAGACCGGCGGGGATGGCAAGGTGACGGTTCGCGAACGCGACTCGATGGAGCAGCAGCGCATCGGGCTCTCCGGAGTGGGGGCCTACCTCGCCGAGCGACTGGGCCGTCCGGCGTGACGGCGCGCCGCCACCCGGCGCGACACGGCGTCTCCCGCTTCGGGGCCGGGCGCGCGGCGGCCGCCTCGATCCTCGCGCTGTGGGCCTGTGCCGGCGGTCCGGCGCCGTTGCCGGCCCCCGATCACGGCGCGGTGGCGGCCCCTGCGGACATGGCGCTCGCGCTGCGACGCCGGGCGGATGGCTTCTACCTGCGGCTTGCCCATCGCCGTTTCGACACGCTCGAGACCTACCACGACTCCATCATGCGCGACCACTTCGCGTCGCTCGACCTGTTCTTCGACTACTACGCCGACCTCGCGGAAGACCTGGTGCGGGCGGAGTTCGAGCGCAGCCGGCCCACCGAGGTCGAGGTGTTGGAGTTCTTGTTCGAGGATCCGCAGACCGCCCAGGTGCTGGTGCGCTTCCGCGGGAACGACGGCCGCCCGCTCCGTCCGGGAAGCACGCAGCTCGTGCGCGCCGATCGCTGGGAGTGGGCAGACGGCACCTGGTGGGTTCGTCCCGGCAAGCTCTGAGACGCTCGTTAGAGAACCCGCGTCCACACAAGTGGAAACAAATTTCTCCCGCGCTCCGCGCCGACCGAGCCGTTGCAACCTGGGAAGCAGGTCGTCTTTTTCCTGACACGGCAAGGGGTTTTGGGCGATATCTGCACAACCGACCCTCTCTGGCACAGTCGATGCAATGAGACCCGACCGGACGCCACAGTCCAAAACTCTTGAAAAGTCCACAGGTCTCTCGCGCAAGTGTCCAAGGAGGATCCGAAGAGCCCCCCACCATCGATCGGGCCGTTCCCGATCCCATCGGTCGCCGCTCTCCCTCGAGCGGTGCCAGCATTCGATTCGCCGGCTCTTCCCTCCGAAGGCGCGACGCGAAAGACGCAGGAGCGCGTCTTGCCGAAGTCGCTTCAATATCCCTGGTCGAATGATTCCGAGCTCGTCGCCCACATCCTCGCCGGAAGCCGAGAGCACTTCGAGCTGCTCTACGAGGCCTACTTTCCGCGGGTCTACCGCTTCGCGTTGAAGCGCCTGCGCGATCCCGCCGAGGCGGAGGATGTCGCCCAGGAGGTGTTCTTCACCGCCTTCAAGGTGCTGGGCAGCTATCAGGGCACCGCGCCGCTCCTGGTGTGGATTTTCGGGATCACCCGCAACACAGTGAATCGCCGCTTCCGCAAGAAGCGACCCCGCACCGAGTCGCTCGACGCGCCGGAGGCCCGCGAGGTCGACGGCGGGCACTCCCCGGTCGACCGCTCGGTCGACGCGCGCCGGATGCTGCGCTTGTGCGAGGAGGCGATCGAGCACCAGCTCACGCCGCTGCAGCGGCGCATCTTCCACCTCAAGCACCTGCGCCAGCAGTCGATCCGCACAATCGCGCGGGCGCTCGGAAAGTCCGAGGACGCGGTCAAGGCGAACCTGTACCGGATGCGGATGGCGCTCGCCCAGAGCGCCCCCGGCCTCGAGTCGCTGATCGCGCAGTAGCGAGCTCCCGCCGGGCAGCACCGCACCCCCGCCAGCTCTCTGCTGGCGGGGGTGTTCTCTTTTTGCCACTTCGGTGAACTGCCGGCCACTCTCTAGGCGAGGGTCGTGACCAACGTCCCAACGATCCTGGGAAGGACAACGCGAGGAGACCGCGTTGCCCCGCTCACCCGATCGTTCCGTTCCCGTTGCCCCGCTCTCGGACTCCGAGTTGCTCGACGCCATCCGCGAGGGCGATCAATCCGCCTTCACGGCACTGTACGAGCGCTATTTCGATCGCGTCTACCACTTCGCATACGCGCGGATGCGTCATCGCGCCGACGCCGAGGAAGTGGCACAGGAGACGTTCGTCGCGGTGTTCCGATCGATCGATGCGTTCGGAGGGCGCTCCGCGCTCTTGTCGTGGATCTACGGCATCGCGAAGAACACCGTCAACAATCACTTGCGGCGCAGCCGCGCCCAGGAGCTGCGGATCGAGCGCGCCGAGGAGGAGCTGGTGCGCAATGCGCACAGCTTCGAGACCTGCTCGCCGGAAGAGCGCGTCAGTTACCGCCGCTGCGCGGACGCCGCGCTGCGGAGCCTGGAGTCGGTCGCCGGGTGGCAAGCCGAAGTGTTCGCGCTGCGTCACTTCGACAATCTTCCGATCCAGGACATCGCGGATCGCATGTCGCGCTCCAACGACGCGATTCGCTCCAGCTTGTACCGGGTCAAACGACTGATCGTCGAAGCGGTGGATTCGGAACTCGCCCATCCGGACTGATGACGAGCCGTGTTCGGGGGACCGGGTGAAGCGCGTGAGTCGCCGCGCAGCGCGGCAAGGTGAACGGGTGGAACAGATCACCATGCGGGATCGGGAAGCTCTCGAGATGATGGAAGACATACTCACAGATTTCTCGATCGACGAGCTCCGCGAGTTTCTCGAAGCGGATCTGGTGGACGTGAAGGTGGATCCGGAGTTCAAGGAGCGGCTGCGGCGCCAGCTCTGGGATCTGCTGCAGGATCGCGCGGGACGGCCTCGAGGCGGCTCTCAGTAGAGCGGCGCGGCGACGACCGCATCCGACAGCGGCCGTAGCGCCAGACGCCCGACGTAGTGGCGGAAGGTATCGAGGGTGAGGCGCGCGTCCGCCATCGCCCGGTGCGGCACGGATCCATCGATCAGGCCGGCGGTGATCGCGGCCTGGCGCAGAGAGAGGGCCGCGACCGGCTCGCCCGCCACGAGCGACCAGGCGTAGAAGAGCGTCGCCAGATCGATCACGTGGTAGTCGAACGGGTAGCGGCGGTCGCAGGCACGGTAGGCCCGCTCGAGGAACGACACGTCCATGCGGACGTTCTGGCCCGCGGGCACGACCGTCTTGCCACTCGGGAGCAGCGCGTCGATCTGGGTCAGGACTTCGCGCAGCGGGGGTGCGGCCCGCCAGTCCTCGGCCCGGTATCCGCTGATCTCCGCGGCTTCCGGCGTGATCCGCTCCGGCCGGGCGGCGACCTTCCACTCGCCGGCGGCGAACTCATCGAGCCGGTAATCGGTCAGGATCACCGCGACCTCGGTGATGTCGTGCCGTTCCGGGTCGAGACCCCCGAACTCGCAGTCCATGAAAGCGAACACGAAGTCGGCCAACGATGCGCCTCCTCCGTGCGCCTGGCGTGGCGCTCCCAACGGGAATCGAACCCGTGTCTCAGCCTTGAGAGGGCTGCGTCCTGGACCGCTAGACGATGGGAGCGCTCGCTTTCGGGCCGGCCGAAGCTAGCAAAGGGCCTGAAAGTTGCGCGCAGCCAGCCGCAGGCGAGCGAAGACCATCAGGCGGGGGGCCGCCCGCGGACCGCCGGCGACGAATTTCGTCACTGCGAGAGACGCGTTTCGTCACCCTGGGTGTACTTCGGAGCAGGTGGCCGGCGGCGGATCGGCCGGCCCCGGCGCCGCGATCGCCCGCGGAGTGCTCAGGTTGGCGCGTGCGTTGCCGATGAGTGAGACGGCTCTGCGAACGCTGGCACGCGCCTTGCTATTTCCGCCGGCGTACGGAGTGACCGAGTAGACAAGCCTGCGTCGAGGTTCGACGTCGCCCCTGGGAAGGGGTCGGGGAAGGGATTTCCCGAGGAACCACGCTCGGTCCCGAAAGGGAGATCCCATGAAAAGGCTCAACGCACGCAAGGGTGGCTCCACGCTCATCGAGTTGATGATCGTGGTCGCCATCATCGGAATCCTGGCCGCGATCGCGATTCCGAACTTCCTCCGCTTC
>CAZPNB010000364.1:0-2689 GCA_964587305.1 uncultured Spirochaetales bacterium
CCAGTACTGCGAGGAGTGGGAGACGGTGATCCGAGAGCGGCGGATCCTGTTTCTGCAAGGGTACGGCCGCGGCCTGCGCGCACTGGGGCTCCCGGTGGTCACCACCGTCCACCACCCGCTCACCGTCGACCGGCGCTCCTCGTTCTTGCGCGATCGGAGCCTGCGCGAGGCGATCGGAACGATGGCGTTCTATCCGGTCGGCATGCAGTCGTTCGTCGCGCGGCGGGTCGACCGGCTCTTCACCTCGTCGGTGGTCAGCGCGCGCCAGATCGAGCGAGACTTTGGCGTCGCCCCCGAACGGATCCGAATGGTTGCCAACGGCGTCGACACCGATCTGTTCTGTCCGGACGCCGCGGTGGCGCGCGATCCACACGAGGTGCTGTGCGTCGGGCGCGCCGGCGACCCGAACAAGGGCGTCGCGACGTTGGTCGACGCGCTCGCGCTGCTGCCGGCGCCGATCCGCTTGACGCTGGTCGACGACCCGCACCCCGACAACCCGGCGCGCCAGCGCGCGCGCGCGCTCGGCATCGCCGACCGCGTCGACGTCATCGGCCGCGTGTCGGTGGAGACACTCGTCGGGCTCTACCGGCGGGCGGCGCTGGTGGCCGTCCCATCGCTGTTCGAGGGCTTCGGTCTGCCCGCGGCCGAGGCGATGGCGTGCGGCACACCGGTCGTCGCGACCGCGGCGGGGGCGCTGCCCGAGGTGGTCGGGACCAGCGGCGGCGGGATCCTGGTCGCCGTCCGTTCGCCGGACGCGCTCGCCCGCGGCATCGCCGACCTGCTCGCGCAGCCCGCGGCGCGTGCAGAGCTCGGAACCCTCGGGCGCAAGGGCGTGCTCGCGGCCTACTCCTGGCCGAGCGTCGCGCGGCGCACCGCGGAGGCCTACGCCGAGCTGCTGGAGGAGCGGCGCGGGCGACCGGCCAACACGACGACGTCGGCTCCGGCCGGCCAATGGCGCGCAACCGCGTCGAACGCCTCGAGCGCGCGCTGAGTCAGCCAGGCCGGCAACCGCCGCGCGAGCCGCGACCAGCGCGGCAGCCCCCAGCCGAGCGAAACGCCCTCGACGAGATCGAGCACGAGGCTCTCCTCCGCCTGCTCGCGCATCAGGTCGAGGTCGTAGCGGGTGAAGTGGTCGTGCGGGACGTCGTAATGGCGGCGTCCGCGCGGCGCCGGACGCCCCGCGAACCTCTCGCGGTACGTGTCCACCGCCCGGGCGACCCGACACGAGAGCGAGTCGAAGTTCGCGATCGCGAGCACGACGCGGCCGTCGCGGCGCGTCACGCGGGCCATCTCGGCGATCGCCTCGGCCGGGGTGTCGAAGTGATCGAGGGCGCCTTTGCAGAAGACCGCGTCGAAGCTACCGCTGGCGAACGGCAGCCCGTCGGCCCAGCCGCGAACGTGGTGGGGCTGCGCCCCGGTGGCCCGCGCGTCCTGAAGCCTGGCCAGCGCCGACATGCGCGCCGAGGGCTCGGCGGCCACCACCCACGCGCCGCTCGCGGCGACCGCGCGCGCGTCTTGACCGAAGCCGCTGGCGACGTCGAGCACGCGCCGGCCGGGTGCGCCGCGCGCCCGGTCCAGAGTCCGCCGCGTCATCTGCTCGAACAGATAGTCGCTGTCCGGACTGGTCGACGTCGGGATCACGTCGCGCATGTCCCGATCGAGATCGACGACGCGCATGGGTGTCGGACGGTAGCGTTCGAGGCACTGGGGCGGGCCCCCCGGTATGCTGGGGCCCGTGGCGGAAGGGACGGTGACGGCCGGTGCGCGGTCGGACTCCGGAGTCGAGAGGGCTCCCGAAGTCGCGCCGAGCAACGCCGGGGCAGGCTTCTCGTTCCGCGTCATCACGCTCGCGATCACCGCGTTCATGCTGCTCTACATCGCGACGATCGAAGGCGTCGAGGCGGCGCTCGACCGCGACTTCCGGGCCGGTGTGGAGCGCGCGACGCGCGTGAACCCCGCCGACGGCCCGATCGTGACGCAGATCCAGAATCGCGTCTCGGACTTCATCCAGGGCTCGCGCTCGGTCCGCTATGGGGGCGTGCGCGTGAACGTCACCGTGCTCGGCGCCGACGGGTTGACCCCGCTCTACGTGGGTGGCGGCAAGGTGTTGGCGCCGCCCCCCGAGCGCAGCCTCGACGGCGTGATGCGCGAGTGGTTCGAGCTGCTGCCGGCGATCGCCGACGTCTTCGTGTCGGTGCCGCACGGATCCGTGCTCTCGACGGGGATCTTCGTCGGCTACGGCGCGATCCTGATCCAGGGCCTCTTCCTGTACCACCGCCGGGTCGTTCGCGCCGAGCAGGCGCTCCTGACAGCAGCCGTTTCGGCCCGGGATTCGTCCGCCGACCGCGCCCGCTCGATCGGGGAAGAGCTGGCAAAGGTCCGCGAGCGCCTCGGCGAGCTGGAGCCGGCGGAGCGCGCGCAATCGCTCGAGATCCGCACCCTCGAGGGCGAGCGCGTGGAGCTGAACGCCAAGCTGCGCGAGCTGGCCGGACGCGAGAGCGAGCTGCGCGCGACCGCCTCGCGGGCCGGCGAGCTGGAGGAGGAGCGCCAGGCGCTCGAGGATCTGCTCGAGGAGGCGCTCGGGGACGTCTCCCAGAAGGACGGCGAGATCGCAACACTCCAGGATCGTCTGAAGAGCGAGAGTCGCATCCAGGCGTCGCAGAGCAAGGGCCGCTCCCGCGAGGCGGAG
>CAZPNB010000365.1:0-3021 GCA_964587305.1 uncultured Spirochaetales bacterium
CCGGCGTCGATCTCGTCGAACACGAAGCAGCCCGAGCCGAGCAGGCAGACGGCGAGCAGCAGGATCACCCGGACCATACAGGCATCATCGGCCGATCGAGTCGTGCGTCTTAGCCCCCTCCCAACGAGCTGACGCGCAGCCGTGCGGGGGAACGCGGGTTGATCACAGCACTTTTTCCGTTCGTAAAGCCCGCTCACGCTCTCAGCACGAGATAGTCTTCGCGCGGGAAGTGCACGACAAGCTCGCCGGCGCGCCCTGAGGTGCGGCGGATCGCGATCTCGTGCACGTCCGACGGCACCAGCTCGCCGGGGATCGGAAGCGAGCCCACCTCCTCCGGCACCACGACGACGCGGTCGCCGTAGGCGAGCCCTTCGGGCAACGGCGCGGCGACACCGTCGAACGGCGCCGGCATCGCGTCGTGCGCGATCGAGATCGCGTCGGCCGCGTCGAGCTCCTTGCGGTCGCCGTGGCCGATCGCGGCCACGCGATCCAGCCACGCGTTCAGGTACGCTCGCGGCGCCACCAGCGCGGCCGTTTTCGGATGCGCCTTCATGAAGTTGTGCGCGTGGAACGCGGCCAGATCGGCGAGGCAGGGCGACGCGCCGAGCAGGAACGCGCGGCCGTCGGAGAGCTGGCGCTCGAGCCGGTCGACGTTCTGCGCGAGCTGCAGCAGCTTCCCCGGGACGATCTGCTTCATTCTCTCCACGTCGAGCCCCGGCACCATCTTCTTGCGGTCCTCGACGAAGGATTCGTCGAACAGGCCGCCGGCTCCGAAGAAAATCATCACTCCCATCATGAAGCTGGTCTCGGCCCAGCGCGCGAGACCCCATACGGTCGCGACGTCGCCGCCGGGGAACAGGCTCGGTTCCGGGTGCAGGCGCTCGAGCACCTGTGCGCACAGCTTCGAGTCGCAGTAGACGTCTGCGCCGATCTGCAACGTCGGCGCCCGCCGGTAGCCGCCGGTGAGCTCCGTGTAGTCGGGCTTCGGCATCACGATCGGGATCTGCACCGAGCGCCACGCCAAGCCCTTGAGCCCGAACATCAGCCGGACCTTCTCGGAGTACGGAGACATGTCGTAGTGATGGAGGATGAGATCTGTCATGAGCGCCATTATCGCCGACTGTCGGAAGGTCGCTACAGTGCGGTTGCGACTGAGGGAGATCGCTTCGCTGACACCCGTTCACGCAGAGCCGCCGATCCGTCTCGGTGTCTCCTCGTGCCTGCTCGGTGAGCCGGTGCGTTACGACGGTGGGCACAAGCGCGATTCCTTCACGCGCGACGTGCTCGGCCGCAGCGTGGAATGGGTTCCGGTGTGTCCCGAGCTCGAGTCCGGTCTGGGCGTTCCGCGCCCCCCCCGATGCAACTGGTGCGCGAAGCGGGCTCCGTGCGTCTGGTGGAGATCGCGAGCCGCCGCGATCGCACGCGCACGCTCCAGCGCTACGCGGCCGCGCGGCTGCGGGCGCTGCGCGCGCTCGACCTGTGCGGCTACGTACTCAAGAAGGATTCGCCGAGCTGTGGCATGGCGCGCGTGAAGGTGTAGCGGGAGCGCGGCAGGCGCGGCCAGACCTTCGTTTCACCCCACCCGAAGGAGCTCCTGCTGCGCAACCCCGGCTAACCCTTCCGCGGCGTCGTGCCGATCCGGAGAGACGGGCGCGTCCCGCACGGGTGGCTGGATGGGCTCACGAAAGAGCATTCTCGGTCTCGGGGTTTGCGCGACACTCGTCTATGCCGGCCTCGACTGGGTCGAGACCCACGTCGAGGTGGTGACGCTGCACGTGTCGGGGAACCACGATCACTATCCGCGCCTGTTGATCGTCGACGATCCGCCCGCCGCGTGGATCCGCGCCGAGCGGCCGGATCGGATCTGGCTCGCCTCGGTGCGCGAGAATCCCGCGGTGGTCGTGCGCCGCGGCGATCGTGACTTCGCCTACCAGGCGGTGGTGTGGAACGGGGAGAGCAGTCACGAGTGGGTCGACGAGCTGTTCCGCGCGAAGTACGGCGCCGTCGACCGGGCTGCCGGGTGGCTGTGGCGCCGCGACGCGGTGCCGGTCCGGCTCGAGCCGCGCTGATCGCCGTGCGGCCGTACCCGTGGCTTGATTCGCCGCCGCGCTACCGCCGCCGCACCACGACGCTGCCGATCGAGTAGCCGGCGCCGAACGAGCAGATCACGCCGAGATCGCCGGGTGCCAGGTCGGAGCGGTGGCGGTGGAAGGCGATCACCGAGCCGGCTGAGCTCGTGTTGGCGAACTCGTCGAGGATCACCGGCGCCTCGTCGGGCCGTGCCGGTCGCCCCAACACGGTCTTCGCGATCAGTTGGTTCATCGCGAGATTGGCCTGGTGCAGCCACATGCGCCGCAGCTGCGACGGCTCGAGGCCGAGCGCGCGGAGGTGGTCTTCGATCACCTCCGCCACCAGCGGGCACACCTCGCGAAACACCTTGCGGCCGTTCTGCCGGAACACGAGCTCGTGGGGCTCGCGCGCGTCGTCCTCGCACCAGTTCAGGAAGCCGAAGTCGTTTCGGATGTTATTCGAGAACTTCGTCACGAGCCGCGTGCCGAGCACCTCGAACGCGGCCTCCGCGCGGCACGTGTGGGCCGGCTCGATCACGGTGGCGGTACACGCGTCGCCAAAGATGAAGTGGTAATCGCGCAGCTCGAAGTTGGTGTGACCGGATGTGAGCTCCGGATTCACCACCACCGCGCAGCGCGCATTGCCGCGCGCAACCGCGTCGACCGCGGCCTGCATGCCGAAGGTGGCCGACGAGCAGGCGACGTTGAGGTCGTAACCCCAGCCCGATGCGCCGAGCGCGTGCTGCACTTCGATCGCCACAGCCGGGTACGCGCGCTGGAGGTTCGAGCAGGCGACCAGCACGGCATCCACCTCGTCCGGCCGTCGGCCCGCCTGCGCGAGCGCCTCGCGCACCGCGGCGACCGAGATCTCGCACTGGACCCCGGGTTCGTCTTCGGCGCGGGTGCGGAGGTGGGGGCGCAGCCGCTCGGGGTCGAGAACGCCCTGCTTCTC
>CAZPNB010000366.1:0-2743 GCA_964587305.1 uncultured Spirochaetales bacterium
GAGCTGCGCGGTGCGATCGGGCTCGTCCACCGCATCGGGTGCCAGCCCGGGCTCGCCCGCCGGGAGGTCGACGACCCCGAACGCCGCGTCGAAGAGCGGCAGCACACCGTGTACCCGACCCGCGCCGTCGGCGACGAACGAGCCGCCGTCGAAGATCAGCTCGTCGTTTCCGCCGACCTGGTTCACGAAGACGATCGGAGTCGCGTGGCGCGCCGCGAGGCGCGCGATCATGCCGCGCCGCTCGAGCGCCTTGCCGGCGTGCCACGGCGAGCAGGAGGGATTGAGGATCACGGTGGCGCCGGCGCGCGCGAGCTCTCCGACGGGATCCACCGCGTAGCCCTGCGCCTCCACCCACGTGTCCTCGCATACGGTGAGACCCAGCACGGTTTCGCCGTCGCCGAACGGCACCGGCTCCCGCCGCTCGGCCGGAGCGAAGTAGCGCCGCTCGTCGAAGACGTCGTAGGTCGGCAGGTGGGTCTTCGCGCGGGCTGCCACGCGACGACCGCCCGCGAGCAGCACGCACGCGTTCTGCCACGCACCGCGCTCCGTCCCCTCAGCTGGGACCACCGCTCCCAGCGCGATCGCCACCTGCCGGGACGATCGGGTCAACGCGTCGAGCTCGCGCAGCTGGTCGCGCACGAAGCCGTCGCGCTCGAGCAGGTCCATCGGCGGATAGCCCGTCAGCACCATCTCGGGCACGACCAGCAGGTCTGCGCGCTCGCTCGCGGCCTTGGCGGCCGCCTCCTCCACCAGGCGGCGGTTGCCCGCGAGATCGCCGACGGTCGGGTTCAGCTGGGCGAGCGCGATCCGCATGCGGCGAAGATCGGGGCGCGCCGCGAGAGCGTCAAGCCGGCGCGCTACTCGAAATAGGCGTAGTTGACCCGCGCGCGGCACGCCGGTGTGTCGCTGCCCTCGATCTCGAACCACACGTCGAAGCCGAGGCGACAGCCGTTTCCGGCCAGGATGCGCGTACGCGCCAGGCGCGCCCCCATGCGCACGCGCGAGCCCGCCGTCACGGTGCCGGGGAACGCGCAGCCGTCCACACCGGTGTTGATCGCGGTCGACCAGCCGATCAACACGATCAACTGCGGAAGCAGACCCGGGACCAGCGAGAGCAGCAGATAGCCGTCCGCGATCGTGCTCTTCCAGGGCGACTCGCGGGCCGCGCGTTCCGCGTCCAGGTGAATCCAGCGCGTGTCACCTGTCGCCCGGCCGAACAGCTCGATGCGGTCCTGCGCAATCATCAGCCACTGCGTGTTGCCGCATTCCGTGCCCTGGTAGTACGGGGTGGCGGCGATGCACGGGATCACGACGGGATGCGTCATCGAATCGCACGTCTCCAGCGGGGTCGGTGAAGAACCTAGCGTCTTCGCGGGGCACGGCGACCAGCGGCACGCGCTCGGCGTCCGCGTCTATACTGGGCCGGCCACCCATCGGCCCCACTCCTCAGTCGGAGGACCTGTCATGCTCTCGCGACCCCGCAACGCCGTGCTCTGCGCGCTCGCCCTCGCGTTGGTGGCCGGCTACTTCATCACCGGCCACTTCCTCTATCGGGCCCCGATCGGGCTCGACCCGAGTGGCTTCCCCGCCGGCGAGTGGCTCCAGTCGTTCGCACCCGGCGCCGAGTTCGCGATCGCCGGTCCGGTCTGGATCGTCATCTCGCTGCTCGCCATCATCGGTGTCTCGTTCTGGTGGGTGAAGCGCGCCGTGGCGGGCAACGTCGATGCGGAGCGCCGCAGCTTCCTCGCCGGCGCGGGCTCCGGCGCAGGCGTCGCAATCGGGTCGCTTTTGCTGGGCGGCGCGGCCGGTGCGGGCCGGGCGTTCTTCGGCATCGGAACCGGAACGAAGGGGTGGGCGCCCGTCGGCGCGCAGATCAACGACCACGAGATCCCGTTCACCCATCCGGAGTGGAAGGATTCCTGGAAGGGCAGCCGCGTCCAGAGCTACCGCCGCTTCGGCCGCACCGGGTGGAACGTCTCGGACATCGTGCTCGGAACGGGTCGCATCAGCGGCGACGAGGGCGAGCAGATCGCACGCCTCGCGATCGAGCGCGGCGTCAACTACTTCGACACCTCCCCCGACTACTCCGGCGCAGGCAGCGAGAACGCGATGGGCAAGGCGATCCGCTCGGTGTCGCGCGACCAGATCTTCATCGCCTCCAAATTCTGCACGCCGATCGGACACCTGCCTCCGGGCACACCGGTGCCGAAGTACATCGAAGCGGTCGAGGGAAGTCTCTCGCGCCTCGGCACCGATTACATCGATCTATGTCATATCCACTCGGTCGACGAAGTCGCGCGCCTGATGGACGAGAACGTGCACGAGGCGTTCGATCGCCTGAAGCAGGCGGGCAAGGTGCGCTTCCTGGGCTTCTCGACGCATACGCCGAATCTGGTCGAGGTCGTGAACACGGGCATCGACTCGAACCGCTTCGACGTGATGATGATCGCCTACCACCACGGCATCTGGCCGTCGGTTCCCGCGCTCGCCCGCCGCGCGCGGGAGCAGCGCGACATGGGCGTCGTCGCGATGAAGACGCTCAAGGGCGCCAAGCACAGGGGCCTGCTCGACTTCCAGCGCCATGCCGATTCCTACACGCAGGCGGCGCTCTCATGGGCGCTCGCGAATGAGGACGTCTCGTGCGCAGTGATCTCGTTCTTCGAGCTCCAGCACGTCGACGAGTATCTCGCCGCTTCGGGAAAGCGCCTGACGGATCGGGATCTCGCCGTCCTCGGCGAGTACG
>CAZPNB010000367.1:0-8618 GCA_964587305.1 uncultured Spirochaetales bacterium
TCTCCCGCATCAAACTGGGGCGCGCGCTCGCCCCGCTGGGCCTCCAGCTGGGAGCGGTTCGGGAGGCCAGGGTGGCGGAGCGGACCGCCAGCGGTCGGGCGGCTCGAATCGAGCTCACGGGCTCCACCGGGAGTGGACGCGTGACGGCGCGGGTGCTGCGCGCAGCGCTCGGAGATTCGATCATCCGCAGCACCTTGTTCGAGATTCGCGACAGCGGCGACGACGTCGTCTTCGTCGGCTCCGGCCATGGCCACGGGGTCGGGATGAGTCAGTGGGGAGCGCAGGCGATGGCAGAACGCGGCGCCGACTATCGCGAGATCCTGGCGGCGTTCTATCCAGGGACGACGTTGGAACGGAGGCTTCCGTGAATCCGATCGCCGCCGGCTTCGTGCCGCTGCAGGCGGCCGAGCCGTCTCCGTTCAGCATGCTCGTGCCGATGGGGCTGATCTTCCTGATCTTCTACTTCCTGCTGATCCGCCCGCAGCAGAAGAAGCAGCGCGAGCAGGAGCAGATGCTGAAGACGATCGAGAAGAACGACGCGGTGGTGACGGCCGGCGGCCTGCACGGCAAGGTCGTCGGCGTCGCCGACGACGTGCTCACGCTCGAGATCGCGGCGCTCAAGGGGGAGCGGGTGCGGGTGAAGGTGTCGCGCGCGAAGGTGGAATCGGTGACGAAGGGCAAGAAGGACGAGGAGTCATGAGCCGACTCGGCTGGAGGATCGCCGCCGCGCTGATCACGTTGGGGTTCTTCGCGTTCCTCACCTTCGCCAACTTCGTTCCCGAGGCGACCCGGGTGGCGAGCCCGCTGCTCCCCGACAAGGGGCTGCGCCTCGGGCTCGACCTGCAGGGCGGCATCCACTGGGTGCTGGGCGTCCGGCTCCAGGAGGCGGAGCAACAGGAGCTCACCTTCCTCGCCGAGAATTTGCGCGAGTTCGCGAAGGAGGACGGCGGCTTCTCGGTGGAATCGGCGGCCGTCGAGGGCGGGCGGCTGGTCGTGCGCGCACCGGGTGAAGCCAACGGGGTCGCGGTCCGAAAGTGGGCGGAGCGCACTGGCCTCGCGCTCGCGAGCGAGGCGGACGACCCACTCGCGTTCGAGATGTCCAGCGACGCGCGCAAGGCCGTGCGCGACCGCGGCATGGCCCAGGTCCTCGAGGTGTTGCGCCGGCGCATCGCCGACCCGATCCGCGGCATCCCGGACTCGGTCGTGACGGGGCAGGGCGAAGGCCGTGTGCTGGTGCAGATTCCGGGCGGGCAGATCGACCGCACCCGCGCGCGCAACCTGCTCGCGGTGACCGGCCACCTCGAATTCAAGATCGTCAGCGACCAGGCGCCGAGCGAGGATCTCTTGCGCGCCAAGCATCCGGACGGGCTGCCTGCGGGCACCGAGATCGCCAGCGAGCGCGACAAGGAGACCGACCGGGTGCTGACCGCCTACCTGCTGCCCGAGCAGGCCAGCATCACCGGCGACTATCTCCAGGACGCCCGGGTCAGCTTCGACCGCCAGCAGCGGCCGATCGTGGAGTTCCAGTTCAACACCGAGGGCGGTCGCATCTTCAGCGATCTGACGGCCGAGAACATCGGCGAGCAGCTCGCGATCGTGCTCGACGACCGCGTCTACAGCGCGCCGAACATCCGCTCGCGGATCGGCTCGCGTGGCCAGATCGAGGGGCGCTTCACCTCCCAGGAGGCGGCGGACCTCGCGGTGGTGCTGCGCTCCGGCTCGCTGCCGATCCCGGTCGCGATCGAGGAGGAGCGCACCGTCGGCCCGGCGCTCGGCGCAGACTCGATCGCGAGTGGCCTGGAGGCCTCGCTGCTCGGCGCTGTGGTGATCGTGGTCTTCGCGCTGGTCTACTACCGGACGGCGGGCGTCTACGCGAGCCTGTCGCTGTTCGCCAACCTGCTGCTGCTGATGGGCATCATGTCGCTATTCGAGGCGACGCTGACGCTGCCGGGCATCGCCGGCATCGTGCTCACGCTCGTGTCGGCGATCGACGCGAACGTGATCATCCTCGAGCGGATCCGCGAGGAGGTGCGCGGCGGCAAGACGCCGCGCGCGGCGATCGCCACCGGCTTCAACAAGGCGTTCTGGACCATCACGGACGCCAACCTGACCACGCTGATCACCGCACTCGTGCTGTTCGAATACGGCACGGGGCCAATCAAGGGCTTCGCGGTGACGCTCTCGATCGGCGTCGTCACCAGCGTCTTCGCCGCCCTGATCTACACGCGGCTCTTGTTCTCGGTGCACCCGGGGAATCGGCCGGTCGCAACGCTGTCGATCTGACGGAGGCCTCGTGCTCGAAATCATCCCGCCCGAGACCCACATCGACTTCGTCGGCCGGCGCCGCATCGCGTATGTGTGCTCGGCCTTGATGCTCTGCGCCGGGCTCGCCGGAGCCGCGGTGCGCGGCGTGCGCTTCGGGATCGACTTCGCGGGCGGCACCGAGGTCGCGGTGCGCTTCGAGGCCGGCACCGCGGTCGAAGACGGGGCGCTGCGAGAGCTGGTCACCGCCTGCGGTGTGCAGGACCCCACCGTGGTGCGCTACGGCGAGACCGCTGCGCCCGAATACCTGATCCGCTTCAACAAGCTGGCCGAGGGCGAGGAGGCGCTGGCCGATTGTCCGTTGGCCGCGCAGCAGCGCGAGGAGCTGGCCGCGGTCGACGAGGCCACCGGAGCCGACAAGGCCGCACCGGGCACCACGGCGGTGGTCGACCGGCTGACGCTGGCGATGCGCGAGACCTTCGGCGCGCTGGAGATCCGGAGCGTCGATTACGTCGGACCCCAGGTCGGCAGCGAGCTGCGCCGGGACGGCATCAAGGCGATGGCGATCGCGGTCGTGATGATCCTCGCCTACATCGCCTTCCGCTTCAGCTCGCGCTTCGCTCCCGGCGCGGTCGTGGCAATCGTCCACGACGTCGCGATCACCGCCGGCGTGTTCGCGATCTTCGGCCTCGAGTTCGATCTCCAGGTGCTCGCGGCGCTGCTCGCGATCCTCGGTTACAGCCTCAACGACACGATCATCATCTACGACCGCGTCCGCGAGAACATGGAGCTGCGCACCAAGCACGATCTGTTCGACCTGGTGAACCGGAGCGTCAACCAGACGCTCTCACGGACGCTGCTCACCGCCCTGCTCTCGCTGGCAGCCGTGCTGTGCCTGCTCGTGGTCGGCGGCGACGTGATCTTCCCGTTCGCGCTGGCGATGGCGATCGGCGTGTTCGTCGGGACGTATTCGACCGTCTACATCGCCGCGCCGATCATGCTCTACCTCGAGCAGCGCTTCGGAGGCGGCGTGCGGGACGCGGGATCGAAGTCCGGCGGCCGGCCCGGACCCAAGGACGGCGGCAAGAAGGCGCGCATCCAGGCCGCGTAGGCTCGAGCGCCGAGGCTGATCGGCAGGCAGCGCGACGGGAGACCCGCCGCGATCGCGCAAAGCAGGCGCTAGCCTGCTTTGCGCACCTCGCCGCCCGACGGATGCGCAACGGCGGCGCCGGGCTTCGCGCTCATCTGGATCGAACCGTTCAGCACGGCGCCCTCGGCGACGATCAGCCGCGGGGCCACCACGTCGCCTTCGACGATGCCGGTCGCCTGGATCTCGACGCGCTCGGTGCCGCGCACGTTGCCGGAGACGCGGCCGATCACGACGACGGATTTCGCCTGGACCTCGGCCTTGATCGTGCCGTTCGCGCCGATCGTGAGCTGGCTGTTGGGCAGCGTGACCTTGCCCTCGACCTTGCCCTCGATCACCAGGTCCTCTTCGCCGGTGAGATCCCCCGCGATCGTGATCGACTTGCCGATATTCGCCATGTCTCCCCTTCCTTCGCGCTCCCGGCCGCGCGGGGCCGGGGCAGACGTGGGCTCGACGCGCTGCGGCGCCGCCTCGGACGGAACGTACGGTGCGCCTGCCGCGCCGCTTCGTTCCTGGTTCTCATCGTCGGGTCTCTTGTTGATCTTTCCGAACACGCTCATTTCGCGATTCGACTCCTCGGAATGCCCCCCGTGCTCGGCGGCCCGAGCCTTCGCATCCTACCGCAGCGGTGCGACCAGAGCGATGTCGATGTTGCGATTCCGCAGGATCGTGCCCTGGGCGCGGTCGAGCGCTGTCGCCGAGGTGCGATAGCTCTGGAACGCGCCGATTTCCTCGCGCTCGCGCTCCACCAGGTCCTCCTCGCGCTGGAGCACGTCGAACGGCGTCGACTCTCCATACTCGAGCCGGATCTCCTCGGCGCGCAGCTGCTCCGACGCGGCGATGCGCGCGTTCCGTGCGGCGGTGATCCCCTCCTGGGACGCCATCAGGTTTCGCGCCGCCTCGCGCACCTCGAGCGTGATCTGCTGTTCCAAGCGGCGCAGGTTGGTGCGAGCCCGGGTGAGTTGGATCTCGCGCTGCGAGGCGGTCGCGCGGGCGGTTTGATTCGGGAACGGGATGCTGAAGCGAGCCCCGACCACGTACTGGGGATAGTCCTCGTAGTCGTCGACGCTGTTGTTGAAATCGCCCGGGAAGGGGTTGGGGGGCGGGTTGGCCACGCACGCCGCGGGGTTCGCGGCGAACCGGCACGCGCTGAGGGAGCTTTGATCGCCTGCCAGACCGGTCTGTCCGAAGCGGAAGACGCCGTCGACCTCGGGAAGCATCTGGTTCTGCGCGAACTTCACTTCCACCTCGCCGCGCTCGATGTCGCGAGTGGCGCTCGCACGCTCCGGCCGATTCTCGAACGCTTGCGAGACCGCCGACTCGACGTCCACCTCGTAGGGTACGAAGTCGTCGGGCCGGTCGGTCGGGCGGAGCTCGAGCGTCGACGCTCCGCGCAGGCTGGGACCGAGCACGAGGTCGATCAGCACGTCCTGCTGGTTGCGGTACTGGTTCTCCGCGCGGATCTGCTCGAACTCGCGCTGGGAGACACCGGCCTGGGCCTCGGTGACCTCGACCTTCGAGACGACGCCGACTTCGAACTGCGTCCGGGTCTGATCGAGCAGCGCGCTCGCGGTCTCCAGGCTCTTGTTCGCGACGCGCAGTGCCTCTTTCGTGGCGATCAGCGTCCAGTAGGCGTTCTCGATCTGTTGGACCTCGTCCATCACTGCGCGGCGGAAGTCCTCCTGGCTCGAGTCGAGGAGCAGGCGCGTACTGTGCACCTGTGTCCAGGGCTGGTTCCAGAACAGGTTCCGGAGCACCGGCTGCGTGACGTCGATCGACCAGCCGGAGTCGAAGCGAGGCGAGAGGGTCTCGGCCCCCGAGTTCGTGGTCGTGCGCCCGCCGTCGAACTGGGTGGAGAGCTCGGTGCTGGTGATCGGCAGGATCCCGCGCAGGCCCCCGAACCCTGCCGTCGAACGAATGACGTTCTTGGTCACCCCCGTGATCGCGAAGCTGTTCGGCGTCTTGGTATCGGCATAGTCGAACTCGGCGAAGAGTGTCGGGTCGTAGGCGCCCCATGCGGCTTCGGTGTCGAGCTCGGCCAGGATCGGCGAATAGCGCTCGATCTGCACGTCGAGGTTGTTCTCGAGCCCCATCCGGATCGCATCGACGAGAGAGAGCTCGAGAGTGCCGTGGAGCAGCGGCGCGCCGGTGTCGGCGGTGGCCGCGGTCTCCGCCGGCTCCTCGCCGGCGGCGACGAGCGGCGGGACCGCGAGACTGGCGAGCAGCACGAACCACGACAGACGAATCGACATGCAGACCACCTCCCAGGGCAGCGGGTGCCCGACTCTACCAACGACGCTCGCGGTGAAGCCACCCTGGGCGCCGCGGCGCTCAGCTATCTTGGCCGCAATGCGGGTGGCGGCGATCGTGGTGGCGGCGGGTCGCGGCGAGCGCTTGGGCCAGGCGCTGCCGAAGGCCTACGTGCTGCTCTGCGGGCGCACGCTGCTCGCGCACGCGCTCGCAGCGCTCGCGGCCAGCGATCGCGTAGACGCCGTGCTCCCGGTCCTGCCGCCGGGGTTGGAGCCGCCCGCCGACGTGCACGGCGCGAAGCTCTTGCCGGCGGTGGCCGGCGGCACCCGCCGCCAGGACTCGGTGGCGGCGGGGCTCGCCGCGCTGCCGGACGGGGTGGAGTGGGTGGCGGTGCACGACGCTGCGCGCGCGCTGGTGCGCCCGGCGGCCGTCACGCGCGTGATCGACGAAGCGATCCGTCACGGCGCGGCGCTGCTGGCGGTGCCGCTGCGCGACACCGTGAAGCGCGTGCGCGCAGGCGTCGTGGTGGAGACGCCGCCGCGCGACGAGTGCTGGGCCGCGCAGACGCCGCAGGTGTTCGGCACCGCACTGCTGCGCGAGGCGCTCGAGAAGGCGCGCGCGGAGGGCCGCACCGGCACCGACTGCGCGCAGCTCGTCGAAGCGCTGGGCGTGCGCGTCCGCGTCGTTGTCGGCGATCCCGATAACTGGAAGATCACCACCCGCGAGGATCTGGCGGCCGCGGAGCGGGTGCTGGACGCACGCCGGTGACCGGCGCACGGGTCGGACACGGCTTCGACACCCACGCGCTGGTGGCCGGTCGTCCGCTGGTGCTGGGCGGCGTCGTGATCCCGCACGAGCGCGGTCTCGAAGGCCACTCGGACGGCGACGTGCTGCTGCACGCCGTCACCAGTGCGTTGCTCGGCGCGCTCGGCGAGGGCGATCTCGGCACGCATTTTCCGTCCTCGGATCCGTCGCTGCGCGGGGTCGCCAGCCGCGAGCTGGTGGCGCGGGTCGCGGCGATGGTCGGCCGGCGCGGGCTCGCGCTCGGCAACCTCGACGCGACGCTGGTGGCGCAGGTGCCGCGCCTCGCGCCGCACCTCGCGCTGATGCGCGCTGCGATCGCGGATCTGCTCGGCGCCGATCCGGCGCGCGTGAACGTGAAGGCGACCAGCACCGACCACCTCGGCCACCTCGGACGCGGCGAGGGAATCGCTGCGTTTGCGGTGGTGCTGCTGGAGGCGGCGCCGTGAGCGACGGCTTCCGGCTCGTCTCGGAGTTCACGCCCACCGGCGATCAGCCGCGCGCGATCGCCGAGCTGGTGGAGGGCGTGCGCCGGGGCGATCCGCACCAGACGCTGCTCGGCGTCACCGGCAGCGGAAAGTCGTTCACGATCGCCTGCGTCGTCGAGCAGATCGACCGGCCGACGCTGGTGATGGCGCCGAACAAGACGCTCGCCGCGCAGCTCTACGCCGAGTTCAAGGATCTCTTTCCGGACAACGCGGTCGAGTACTTTGTCTCCTATTACGACTACTACCAGCCCGAGGCCTACATTCCATCGACCGACACCTACATCGAGAAGGATTCCTCGATCAACGACGAGATCGACAAGCTCCGCCACTCGACCACTCACTCGCTGCTGACGCGCCGCGACGTGCTGGTCGTGGCGAGCGTCTCGGCGATCTACGGGCTCGGCGCGCCCGAGCACTACGGTTCGATGCACGCCTACCTGGAGGTCGGGCGGCCGTGTGTGCGCGACGAGCTGCTGCGCCACCTGGTCGACATGCTCTACGAGCGCAACGACATGGACTTCCACCGCGGCACGTTCCGGGTGCGCGGTGACGTGGTGGAGGTGTTCCCGCAATACGAGGCGGAGCGCGCGCTGCGCATCGAATTCTTCGGGGACGAGATCGAGAGCCTGGCGGAGATCGATCCGCTGCGCGGCGTCGTGCTGTCGCGCCCGAAGAAGGCGATGGTGTATCCGGCCAGCCACTACGTGGCGACCGACGCGACGCTCCAGCGAGCGGTCGCCGGGATCCGCGTCGAGCTGCAGGAGCGGCTGGCCCACTTTCGCGCGGCGAACCGGCTGCTCGAAGCGCAGCGCCTGGAGCAGCGCACGCTCTACGACTTGGAGATGCTCGAGGAGATGGGCTTCTGCCACGGCGTCGAGAACTATTCGCGCTGGCTCGACGGCCGCGATGCCGGCCAGACCCCCTATACGCTCTACGACTACTTCCCCGACGACCTGCTGGTCGTGCTCGACGAGAGCCACATCAGCGTGCCGCAGATCGGCGGCATGTTCCGCGGCGACCGCGCGCGCAAGGAAACGCTGGTCGAGTACGGCTGGCGCCTGCCGTCGGCGCTCGACAACCGGCCGCTGCGCTTCGACGAGTGGGAGGGGCGCGCGCCACAGCGCATCTACGTGTCGGCCACACCGGCCGAGTACGAGCTGTTGCAGTCGGGCGGGGTGGTGGTGGAGCAGGTCATCCGGCCGACCGGCCTCGTCGACCCGGCGGTGGAGATCCGGCCCGCGGCCGGACAGGTGGACGATCTGTTGGCGGAGATCCGCGCGCGCGCCGCCGCTGGCGAACGCGTGCTCGTCACCACGCTCACCAAGCGGATGGCCGAGGAGCTCACCAACTACTACGCCGAGCTCGGCGTCAGGGTCCGCTACCTGCACAGCGAAGTGCAGACGCTCGAGCGGATGGACATCATCCGCGAGCTGCGCGAGGGGAAGTTCGACGTGCTGATCGGAATCAACCTGTTGCGCGAAGGGCTGGACATCCCCGAGGTCGCGCTGGTGGCGATCCTCGATGCGGACAAGGAGGGCTTCCTGCGCTCGACGCGCTCGCTGATCCAGACAATCGGGCGCGCCGCGCGCAACGTGAACGGCTCGGTGATCCTGTACGCCGATCGGGAGACGAACTCGATCCGGGAGACCCTGGAGGAGACGGACCGTCGC
>CAZPNB010000368.1:0-4322 GCA_964587305.1 uncultured Spirochaetales bacterium
CGCCAGCACCACGCCCGGGTAGCGCGCCAGGATCCGCTCGACGGGAGCCGCCGCAAAGTTCTCGCCGTCGACGCGCAGCCACTCGAAGTCGCGCCCGGCGAAATACAGGAAGCCGTCGGCGTCGCGGTAGGCGAGGTCGCCGGTCCAGTACATGCCGTCGCGCAGGCGCTGCCGGTCCGCTTCGTCGTTGTGGTAGTAGCCCTCGAAGAGCGCCTGGCCGCCGGTGTTGACCAGCTCGCCGATCGCGTGCTCGGCGTTCACGAGCCGCCTCGATTCGTCGAAGATCGCGACCGGGCACTCCTGGCCCGTCTCCGGATCGAGCACGCGCGTCGCCGGGTCGGCGCGGCCCAGCGCGCCCTTCGGCGTCTCCGGCACGCGGATCACCGAAGCGCCCGTCTCGGTGGAGCCGTAGTTGTCGACCACGCGCACCCCGAAGCGCTTTGCGAAGCGCTCGATGTCGAGATCGGCCGCCTCGTTGCCGAAGGCGATCCGCAGCGGGTTGTCGGAGTCGTCGCCGCGCTCGGGCTGCGCGAGGATGTAGGAGAGCGGCTTGCCGACGTAGTTGAAGTAGTTGCAGCGATATTTCCGGATATCGGGCAGCGCGCCCGACGCGGAGAAGCGGCGCCGCAGCACGGCCGTGCCGCCGGCGACCAGCGTCGGGCCGGTCCCGGTGAACAGCGCATTGCTGTGGAACAGCGGCATCACCTGGTACGAGATCGTGTCGCGAGCCAGGCCGCAGGTGGCGACGACCGTCTGGGAGACCACCGACCACTTTCCCTGGCTGCAGATCACCGCCTTCGGGGCGCCGCTCGTGCCCGACGTGAACAGCAAGAACAGCGTGTCGGACATCGCGACCCGGGCGTCGGGAATCGCCGCTCCGGCGTGCGGAGCCAACGCCGCGGCGTAGGACGCGGAGTCGACGTCGAGGATCCGCTCCGCGGGCAGGCCGAGCTCGAGACCGTCGAGCAGCGGCCGATGACACGGCTCGGTGACGATCAGCTGACAGTCGGTGTGGCGGATGTCGCGCGCCAGCTCGGCGCCGCGGCGCGTCGGATTGATGCCGACGACGACGCCGCCCGCCAGCGCGGCCGCGCCGATCCAGAACGGGAACTCGGGCACGTTCTCGAGCAGCACACCGACGTGCAGCGGGCCCTCCCGGCGCGTCGCCAGCAGGAAGGCCGCGCGCTGCGCACACGCCGCGACGAGCTCGCGGTAGCTCCAGCAGCGGTCTTCGAAGCGCAGCGCCAAGTGATCGTCTCCGGCGCGCGCGACGATCCAATGGCGGAACGGAACGATCTCCATCGCGGCGGGCTCCTCGACGGGAACCGTACCGCCCGGATCCGATGCGATCCACCGATTTACTCGGCCTCGTCCAGCGGATCGGAATCCCCCCGCACGCGATTCCCGCCCTCGGCTTTGGCGCGGAACCGCGCGCGATCGGCTCTCTTCACCAGCTCGTCGCGGTCGCGCAACGCGCCCGAAGCACTCACGACACCGATGCTCGCGGTTACCGGCAGCGAGAGGTCTCCGCACTCGATCGGGGCGGCTGCCAGCGCATCGCACATCCGCTGTGCGATCTCGATGCCCTCGCGCTGACTCGTCTCCGGCAGCACGACCAGGAACTCGTCGCCGCCGTAGCGCCCGAAGACGTCGGTCCGCCGCAGCAGGCGCTGCATGCGCTCGCACACGCTGCGCAGCGCGCGATCTCCGACGCTGTGACCGTGGCTGTCGTTGATCTGCTTGAAGTCGTCCAGATCGATCATCGCGAGCGCCAGCTCGGTGCCGGTCGCCACGCGCGCCGACAGGCTGCTCTCCAGCACCTGGAACACGCGGCGGCGGCTCGACACCCCCGTCAACCCGTCGCGATCGGCGAGCCGTCGCTGCTCCTCGCGCGCTGCGATCAGGCGCGCCTGAAGCTCGACGATTCGCTGTCCGGCCCGCACCCGCGCGCGCAGCTCCTCGGGCGCGATCGGCTTGGCCAGGAAGTCGTCCGCGCCGGCCTCGAGGCCGATCAGCATCGATTCCGGGTCGTCGCGAGCGGTGATCAGGATGACGTAGGTGTAGGTGTCCGACTTTCGCGCCCGCAGCGCCCGACACAGGTCGACGCCGTCGAGGCCCGGCATCATCCAATCGACGATCGCCAGGTGCGGAGGGCCCGAGGGACTGAGGATCTCCAGCGCCACGTCTCCCCGCGTGACCGACGTGACCCGGTGTCCCCACTGGGTGAGCAGATGCTCGAGGTGCATGCGCGTGGCGTCGTCGCCTTCCGCGACGAGCACGTTGCGCAGCTCATGGCGCGTACAGTGCGCCGAGAGCGCGTCCGTGAGATCGGAGAGCACCGCCTCGACGCGTTCGATCAGCGTGCGAAGCGACGGCACGTCGCCCCGGTTGGCGCGCTCCATCAGCGCGCGGGCTGCGCGCTCGGTGTCGTCCGCTGCAAGGTTCTGGGCCGCTGCCGCGAGACCGTGGGCGAGCCGCTCGATCGCGCCGGCGTCCCGACACTCGAGGGCCTCGCGGAGCTCTACGAGGCGGGATGGATTCTGCTCGAGGAAGCGCTGGGCCATCGCGACCAGCAGGTCGCCGTCCGCCTCCACCTTGTCGAGGGCGCGCTGGAGATCGAACGCCGGCGATTCGCGGTCCATCGATTCCCCCAACCGGGCCGGGTCATGCCCAGGGTCCCCGCATCTCGTATCGCGCTGTCGCCGGCACGGCTTGACCGAAATGCTCGGCAGTAGGGCGTTTTTTCCCCATTTTTTCCCGCCAGAGCGCCCCAACCTATCTATCGCGCTATTCGGTGCCCGCCGACACGATCGATCGGGGGTCGCCCTACGAGACATTTCCTTCACTACGTAGGGCAGATAACTGGGATCTTCCTCGGTCCGTATCTCGAGTCGCTGCGGCCCTGAGTGCAGCCCGGTGGATGGGTGTATGCTGTCGCGCGGACGAGCACCGCTCGTCACCGCAACACCGGAGGCGCGTGATGAAGTTCGGAGTCGGATTCGCCAACGTCGGTCCCTACGTCCGCCCGGAGGAGGCCGCGTTCCTCGCGCGCAGCTGCGAGGAGGTCGGGATCGAGTCGCTGTGGACGGTGGAGCACGTCGCGGTGCCGTCGGGCTATCGGGCCCGCTACCCGTACAGCGCCGACGGCAAGATGCCCGGCTCGGAGGACTCGCCGATCCCGGATCCGCTGCTGTGGCTGGCCTACGTCGCGGCGGTCACATCGAAGATCCGGCTCGCGACCGGCATCCTGATCCTGCCGCAGCGCCATCCGATCTACGTGGCCAAGGAAGTCGCGACGCTCGACCTGTTGTCTGCGGGCCGCGCGATCCTCGGCGTCGGCATCGGCTGGATGGAGGACGAGTTTCGCGCGCTCGGGATTCCGTTCGAGGAGCGGGTCGGGCGCACCGAGGAGGCGTGCGCGGCGCTGCGCTCGCTGTGGAAGCCCGGCGCGCACGCGTTCAAGGGCGACTACTTCTCGTGGGAGGCGCTCGAGTCGAACCCGAAGCCGGTGCAGCCGGGCGGGGTTCCGATCGTCGTCGGGGGCCACGTGCTGGGCGCGGCGCGCCGTGCGGCGCGCGTCGGCAACGGCTTCTTCCCGATGAAGACCGCCGGTGAGCGCCTGGGCGAGCTGCTGGTTGCGCTCGGCGAGGAGTGTGCGCGCGTTGGGCGGGACCCGGCGGAGATCGAAATCACCGCGACCGCTCCGGGTGTCGACCTCGACGCGATCCGCCGCCTCGAAGACCAGGGGGTGTCGCGGCTGGTGATCGGCCCGCCGGGCTTCAACCGCGAAGCGCTGCGCCGCGGCCTCGATGGGTTCGCCGAGACGGTGCTGGCGAAGCTGTAGTCAACAACAGGACGGTCAGTCGAACGCGTCGCGCAGCCGGGCGCGCCCGGCGCCCGCCGCTTCCCAGAAGTCGTGGGTTCCGTCGGCCAGCAGCGCGCGAGCCGCGTTCGCCACCGCGCCGTTCGCGACGAGGTAGAGCGCGCCGCCGACCGAGACCCGCGCGACGCCAACCGACGCGAGCTGCACCACCGTCGGGCCGCCGGGCAGGATCAGCACGTTCACCGGCACGTCGACCGAGGCCACCACGGTCTCGATGTCGCGCAGATCCGACAGGCCGGGCGCGTAGACCACGTCGGCGCCGGCCACCTGGAACGACTGGAGGCGCGCGATCGTGTCGGACAGGTCGGGCCGGCCGCGTAGGTAGTTCTCGGCGCGCGCGGTGAGCACCAGCCGCGCCGCGCCGCCGTGTGCCACCTCCGCCGCCGCCGCGACCCGCTCCGCCGCGAGCTCCGCCGGGTAGAGCGCCGCGTCGTCTCCT
>CAZPNB010000369.1:0-4286 GCA_964587305.1 uncultured Spirochaetales bacterium
CTCTTCGTCGCGAACCCCGGCAGCGGCGACACACTCCAGTTCATGAAGGCGGGCCTGCTCGAGCTGACCGACGTGTTCGCCGTGAACAAGTCCGACACCGGCGCCGTGGCGCAGCGCACCGCGCGCGAGCTCGAAGCGGGCGTACGCCTCGCCGAACGCGAAGCCAAGAGCTGGGAGCCACCGGTGCAGCTCGTGTCGGCGCGCGACGGCACCGGCGTCGAGGCGCTGATCGAGACACTGGCTGCGCACCGCCGCTTTGCGCTCGAGTCGGGAGCGCTCGGCGCGCGGCGCGCGAGCGGTCGCGAGCGCTTCGTGATCGAAGCGCTCGCGCGCCGCTACGGGAGCTTCGGCCTCGAGCGGATCGGCGGTGCCGAACGGGTGACCCTGAAGCTGCGCGGAGACCCGGCGCGGAGCTCGTTCGGCGCGATCGAAGAGCTGTCGCGCGCGATCGAGGTCGCGCTCGGCTCCGTGCGCTAGTCCGTGCAGGGGCCCGCCTTCGCTCGCCTGCGGCTCGCTGCGCGTCGGCCTTCGGCCTCCTTGCCCGTGCAGGGGCCCGCCTTCGCTCGCCATCCCGTCCGATCTCCGCCCGGCTTCGCCTCGCTGCGCGCCGGACGGCTTGCGCTCGCTGCGCGTCGGCCGACTCTGTCGAGTCGGCCTCCTTGCGCGCCGTGAGCCAGGCGTTGGACGCGCTGTTCGCGGCGATCCGCTCCGCGTGCTCGGCCGGCGACTGGTCGCAGGGCGTGGAGCTCGCGCGCGCCGGTGCGGTGCACGGCGAGTGCTTTGACACCGCCGCGGTGGTGCTGCGCGTTGCGACGCGCGGCGGGCTCGTGTCGCCAGCGGTCCATCTCACCCTCGACGACCCCGACTGGGACTGCGAGTGCGCCAGCCGGGAGGACGCCTGCGAGCACGCCGCCGCGGCGGTGATCGCGTTGCGCCAGGCGCGCCGCGCCGGCGAGTCGCTGCCGGCGGCGCGCGAGACCTCCGGTCGGATCGGCGTGCGCCTGTCGCGACGCGGCGGCGCGCTGGACTTCGAGCGCGTCGTGGTGACCGGCGGGAAGGAGGAGGCGCTCCTCACCACGCTCACCGCGGTGACCTCCGGTCGCGTCGACGGGCCGCCCTTCCTCGCGACCGCCGCCGATCTCGCGGTCGAGCGCGCGCTGGGAACGCGGCTGCGCGGCGAGCTGCCGCGCGGCTTGTGGCCCAGCGTGTTGGCGGCGCTCGCGGACTGCCCCGACGTGACGCTCGACGGTGTGGCGATCCGGGCGAGCGCTGTGCCGATCGGCTTCGTCGGCCGGCTCGAGGACGCGCCCGAGGGCTTTCGCCTGCGCGCGCGGCGCGACCCGCGCGTCGCCGAGGTGTTCGCCGGCGAGGTCGCGCTGCAGGGCGACGGAACGCTGTGCCCGCTCGGCACTTCGAACCTCTCCGGACGCGAGCTCGAGGAGCTCTCGCGCGGGCGCACGTTCCGCGCCGACGAAGCCGCGGCGCTCGTGACCGAGGTGTTGCCGTCATTGCGCCTGCGGATTCCGCTGGAAATCGCGACCGATCGGCTGCCGCGCACGAGCTCCGACCCGCCGCGCATTGCGCTCGCGATCGAGCGTTCCGGCGACGTGCTCGCGGTGCTGCCGCTGCTGGTCTACGGCGATCCACCCACCGCGCGCGTGGACGCTGGCCGGCTCGTGCCGCTGGGCGGCCCGATCCCGCTGCGCGACGAGGCGGCCGAGCGCGCGCTGCTGCGACGCCTGCAACAGGAGCTCGAGCTCGCGCCGGGCCGGCGGCTGGTCGCGACCGGGCGTGAGGCGCTCGAGCTGGCCGAACGGCTGCGGCGCTGGCCCGACGCCGCGGCACAGCCCGCGCTCGCGCACTTCGCTCGAGTCGGTGCGCTCGCACCGCGCTTCGAGCCCGGTGCGCGTGGCCCGATTGCCTTCGAGGTGGCGGGAAGCGATGGAACGATCCGCCGGGCGGCGGCCGCGCGCGTGCTCGCCGCCTGGCGCGCGGGCGAGAGCTGGGTGGCGCTCGACAGCGGCGGCTTCGCGGCGCTGCCGGCGGACTGGCTGGCGCGCAACGCCTCGCGGGTCGCGGATCTGCTCGCCGCGCGCGGCGAGCGCGGCGACTTGCCGGCCGCCGCGCTGCCGGAGCTGGCGGCGCTTGCCGAGGAGCTGGACGCGCCGGTGCCGGAGGCGGCCGCCGCGCTGCGGCGCTCGCTCGCGGAGCTGGCCGACCCGCACGCACTGGCGCCTTCTGCGCTGCCAGCCGACCTGACCGCGTCGCTGCGCGGCTACCAGCACGACGGTGTGCACTGGCTCTGCCGGCTGCGCGACCTCGCATTGCCCGCGCTGCTCGCCGATGACATGGGGCTCGGCAAGACGCTTCAGGCGCTGTGCGCGGTTTCGGGGCGCACGCTGGTGGTGGCGCCAACGAGCGTCGTCCCGAACTGGGCCGCCGAGGCAGCGCGCTTCCGGCCCGGCCTGCGCGTGTGCGTCTACCACGGGCCCACGCGCGCGCTCGATCCTGCCGCCGACCTGACGATCACCAGCTACGCACTGCTGCGCCTCGACGCCGACACACTGTGCGCCGCCGACTGGGAGAGCGTCGTACTCGACGAGTCGCAGGCGATCAAGAACGCCGACAGTCAGGTCGCACGGGTGGCGCACCGCCTGCCGGGCCGCTTCCGGCTCGCCCTCACCGGAACCCCGGTCGAGAACCGGCTCGCCGAGCTGTGGAGCCAGTTCCAGTTCCTGTCGCGCGGCTGGCTCGGCAACCGCCGCGACTTCGACGAGCGCTATGCGCGGCCGATCGCCGCTGGCGATCCCGCAGCGGCGGAGCGACTGCGCGCCCGGGTGCGGCCGTTCGTGCTGCGGCGCCACAAGCGCGACGTCGCGCCGGAGCTGCCGCCGCGCACCGAGGTGGTGCTGCACGTCGAGCTCGCCGAGGACGAGCGCGCGGTGTACGACGCGATCCGCGCCGCGACGCGCCAGGACGTAGCGCTGCGCTTCGCGGCCGGCGGCGGCGCGTTCCACGTGCTCGAGGCGCTCTTGCGCCTGCGCCAGGCCGCCTGCGACGCAAACCTGGTTCCCGGCGCGCACGTGGAGCGCTCGGCGAAGCTCGAAGTGCTGCGCGAGAACCTCGAGGAATCGGTCGCCGAAGGGCACAAGGCGCTCGTCTTCTCCCAGTGGACGTCACTGCTCGACCGCGTCGAGCCGGTGCTGCGCGACGCGGGGCTCGAGTTCACCCGGCTCGACGGGTCGACGCGCGACCGCGCCGGCGTCGTCGACCACTTCCAGAGCGAGGGCGGCCCGCCGATTCTGCTCGTCTCGCTGCGCGCCGGCGGCACCGGAATCAATCTCACCGCCGCGGACAGCGTCTTCATCCTCGATCCGTGGTGGAACCCCGCCGTCGAAGAGCAGGCCGCGGACCGCGCGCACCGCATCGGCCAGATGCGCCCGGTGATGGTCTACCGGCTCGTCGCCACCGACACCGTCGAGGAACGGGTGCTCGCGCTGCAGCAGCGCAAGCGCGCGCTGGCCGAGGCCGTGCTCGGCGCCGCGAGCGCACCGGCAATCACGCGCAACGAGCTGCTCGAGCTGCTGAGCTAAGCTGTGCCGCGCAACCTCGACCGGAGCGTGGAAACCTCGATGGAAACCCATCAGCCGTCCTTGCTGGAACGGCTGCTGATCCTCGCGGCGATCCCGCTCGTCCACGCGCTCGGGCTTTCGCTGCGCATCCGCGAAGAAGGTCGCACGGAATGGGGACCGCACGGCCGCCCGAGCGAGCCGTTCCTCTACGCGCTGTGGCACGAGACGATCCTGATGAGCGTCTGGTACCACCGCCGCCTGCGCCTCCACGTGATGATCTCGGCCAGCCGCGACGGGGAGCTGATCTCACGCATCGCGCGCTCCTTCGGATACACACCCGTGCGCGGCTCCACGTCGAAGGGGTCGCTGGAAGCCACGCGCAAGCTGATCGCCTATCTCCGGAAGGGTGAGCGCGGCGCGATCACTCCCGACGGTCCGCGCGGACCGCGCCGGCACGCGCAGCTGGGCCTGGTGGCCGTCGCGCGCCTCGCCGGCTGCCCGGTGGTGCCGTTCGGGTTCGCGGCCGAGCGGTGCTGGCGGCTCGGGAGCTGGGATCGATTCATCGTTCCGGTGCCGTTCTCCCGCGCGGTGTTCGTGTACGGCGAGCCGATCCGCGTGCCGCGCAAGGGCGGCAGCGACGAGGAGTTTCTCGGGCGGATCCAGCGGGAGCTGGATCGGATTACGGAGGTCGCGGAGGGAAGCTTCGCGAGCGGT
>CAZPNB010000370.1:0-10481 GCA_964587305.1 uncultured Spirochaetales bacterium
CACCAGCCACGAGGCCATCGACGGGCCCTTGTCCCGGGGCCACGACGTGCTGCTCGAGATCGAGGTGCAGGGCGCGGCCCAGATCCGGGCGCGGCGCGCCGACGCCCGCTTCGTATTCCTGGTGCCGCCTTCGCTCTCGGCGCTCGAGGCGCGGCTGCGCGGCCGCGGCACCGACTCGCGCGAAGCGATCGCCAAGCGGCTGGCCATCGCCGACAACGAGCTGCGGGCGGTCCACGGCTTCGACTACGTGGTGGTGAACGAAGACCTCGAGCAGGCGGTAGCCGCGGTGGCCGAGATCGTGGCGGCCGAACGCCGGGGCGACCGGCGCGACGTGCTCGCGCGCTTCGGCCTGGAAGCCGCGCTGGCGCGCGGCGCCGGCGCCCTCGCCGAGCTCGACGAGGCCTGATTGCGGCGTTTCACCGCGCTCGGCTAGACTGCCGAAGATGCCCGAAGTCAAAGGGAAAACCGGCCACGAGCCGCGGACCCCGCCGCCGCGCTTCAACGACATCGCGGATCGCATCCTCGAATACGATCCGACGTGTGACTTCGCGCTGCTGCAACGCGCGTACGTGTTCTCGGCGAAGGTCCACGAGGGCCAGGAGCGGCTGTCGGGCGAGCCCTATCTGATCCACCCGCTCGCCGTGGCCTCGATCCTCGTCGACCTGCGCATGGACGAGGTGACGGTTGCCGCGGGTCTCCTCCACGACACCCTCGAAGACACGCTGACCACCGCAGACGAGCTGCACCGGCTGTTTGGTGAACAGGTGACCTTCCTGGTGGACGGGCTCACGAAGATCGCGCACGTCGAGTTCAAGTCGTCGCGCGAGCGTCAGGCCGAAAGCTTCCGGAAGATGCTGCTCGCGATGTCGAGCGACATCCGGATCCTGCTGATCAAGCTCGCCGATCGCCTGCACAACATGCGCACTCTCGACTACCTGTCCGACGACCGCGCGCGTCAGATCGCACAGGAGACCCAGGATATCTACGTGCCGCTCGCGCATCGCCTGGGCATCCACTGGATGAAGCACGACCTCGAGGATCTCGCGTTTCGCGCGCTCGAGCCCACCGCCGCCCGAGACCTCGAGCGACGCCTGCGCTCGAAGCAGAAGGCGCGCAGCCGCTACATCGACGAGGTCAAAGGAGTGCTGTCGGCGCGGCTCCTGGAGGCGAGTCTGAAAGCCGAGGTTGCCGGCCGGCTCAAGGATCTCGCGTCGATCCACGCCAAGATGCAGCGCGACGGCGTGTCGCTCGACGAGATCTACGACGTGATCGCGTTCCGGATCATCGTGGAGGGCGGCGCGGCCGACGTCTATTCCGCGCTCGGGATCGCGCACGCGATCTGGCGCCCGGTGCCGGGCCGCTTCAAGGACTACGTCGCGCTGCCGAAGGCGAACGGCTACCAGTCGCTGCACACGACGGTGATCGGTCCGTACGGCGAGCGTATGGAAGTGCAGATCCGCACCAGCGCGATGCACCGCGACGCCGAGCTCGGGATCGCGGCGCATTGGAAGTACAAGTCTGGCAAGGCCGGTGCGGATGCCGACGACGGCAAGTTCGCATGGCTGCGCCAGCTGGTCGAGCGCCACCAGGATCTGACCGACCCGAACGAGTTCATCGAGACCGTGAAAATCGACCTCTTCCCCGACGAGGTGTTCGTTTTCACACCGCGCGGCGACGTGATCGGCCTGCCGGTCGGCGCGACGCCGGTCGATTTCGCTTACGCGATCCACAGCGAGGTCGGCGATTCCTGCGCGGGCGCCAAGATCAACGGCAAGCTCGTCTCGTTGCGCCACAAGCTCGTCGACGGGGATACCGTCGAGGTCCTGACCCATTCGCGGCAGCTGCCGCGCAAGGACTGGCTCGACTTCGTCGTCACCGGCAAGGCACGCAGCAAGATCCGCCACGCAATTCGCGCCGAGGAGAAGGCGCGCAGTCGGGAGCTCGGGCGCGAGCTGCTCGACCGCGAGTTTCGCAAGGCGGGTCTATCGCTGCCGCGCACGCTCGAGGGCGAGGGCATCCTGGAGCTGGCGCGCCGCCACGGTCGCGGCTCCGTCGACGACCTGATGGCGTCGGTCGGCTACGGTCGCCTCGAGGCCGGCGAGCTGGTGCGTGAGCTCCAGGGTGGCGCGGCGCCGCCGGACCTGGCCCCGGCGCCTAGACGGCGCTTCTTCGGCCGACCCAAGGAAGCGGCCAGTGGTCTCCAGGTCGGCGGGCAGTCCGACGTGATGGTCCGCTTCGGCGGGTGTTGCGCGCCATTGCGTGGTGACGAGGTGGTGGGCTTCGTCACGCGCGGCCGCGGCGTGACCGTGCACCGCAAAGACTGTCCGAAGGTCTTCGAGCTCGATCCGGAGCGCCGGATCGATGTCCAGTGGCAACCCGGCGCCGAGGTCTCACGCAAGATCAAGATGCGCGTGCGTTCCCAGGACCAGCCCGGACTGCTCGCGAAGGTCACCAAGACGATCTCCGCCGAGGGCGTGAACATCGGTGCCGCGATCGTCACCACCAGCCCGGATCGCCTCTCGGAGCAGACGTTCGACGTGTGGGTCCCCGACGTCGCGAAGCTCAACGCGGTGATGAAGGAGATCCGCAAGATCAAGGGTGTGCTGTCGGTCGAGCGGCTGCGCACGTGATCGGCGAGACGGCCGCAAGCCCCGCGCGCAGCGAGCCGAAGGCGAGCGAAGACCAGCGGTGGGGCGGTCGCGCAGCGAGGCGAAGCCGAGCGAAGCTGACCTGGTGAAGATCCTCCAGCTCACGAGTGACTGGAAATGGACGGGGCCCGCTGCGCCGATGGTGCAGCTGGCCAAAGCGCAGCGGGACGTGGGTCACGACGTGTCGCTGGCGTGTGCGCCGGCACCTCCCGAGACCGAGCCATCGTTGTGGGCGCGGGCCTGCGAGGCCGGCTTCCCGCCCGTGCTGGAGCTCGCGCGCGCGCGAGGCGTGCATCCCTGGCGCGATCGCGCCGACACCGAGCGGTTACGCGCGCTGCTGTCGCAGCGCGTGTTCGACGTCGTGCACGCCTGGCACACGCGCGACCACGTGCTCGCGCTGCGCGCCGCTGCCGGGCTTCGGCGCGCCGGTCGCACTCGGATCGTGCGCTCCTACAAGTGGGCCAAGCCGATCCCCGACTGGCCGTGGAACCGCTGGCTGTTCGGGCCCGGGAGCGACGCGCTCGCCTGCGTGTCGGAGGCGGCGGCCACCGCCAACCGCCGGCTCCGCGGGGGACGTCCGGTGGCCGCCGTGTATGGGGCCGTCGACCTGCAGCGATTCTCGCCCGCGCCGCCCGACCAGGCGGTCCGCGAATCGCTCAGGCTCAGCCCCGACCACCGCGTGATCGGAATCGTCGCGCGCGCGCAGCGCCATCGCCGCTTCGATTTGCTGCTCGAAGCGCTCGCGCGCCTCGCCCGGCGCGACGCGCGCGTCCGGCTGGTCGTGGTAGGCCGCGGCACCCACATCGACGAGACCGCGATGGCGCCCGCCACGCGCCTCGGTATCGCCGACCGCGTGGTGTTCGCGGGCTACCGGACGGACGACTACGTCGACGTGCTGCGCTGCTTCGACGTCTTCACGTTCCTCGTGCCCGGATCCGACGGCGGCTGTCGCGCGCTGCTCGAGGCGGCTGCGTGTGCGATTCCCGCGGTCACCTCGCGGCGCGGGGCGCTGCCCGAGCTGGTGGTCGACGGTGCGACTGGGATCGCGGTGGACGAGGATCCCGAGCGCCTCGGCGCCGCCTGGCAGGCGCTGCTCGACGATCCTCAGCGCCGAGCGGCGATGGGTCGTGCGGCGCGCGCCCGCGCCGAGACCGAGTGGAGCCCGCGGCGGCTGGTCGCGCGCGTCGATGCGCTCTACGCGGCGATCAGATGAGCGCGGCTTCGTCCGACGACGCCGTACCCGCCTGAATCTCGATCAGCTCGCGATAGAGGCCGCCCTGCGCCAGCAGCTCCTCGTGGCTCCCGAGCGCAGACACCCTGCCGTGCTCGAGCACGACGATCTTGTTGGCGGCGCGGACGGTCGAGAGACGGTGGGCGATCACGAATACGGTCCGGCCGGGCATCAACTTCTCGATCGCGTCCTGCACCAGACGCTCGCTCTTCGAGTCGAGCGAGCTCGTCGCCTCGTCGAGCACCAGGATCGCCGGATCGCGAAGAATCGCGCGCGCGATCGTGACGCGCTGGCGTTGGCCGCCCGACAGCCGCGTGCCGGCGGCGCCCACCTCCGTGTCGTAGCCGTCCGGGAGGTAACCGACGAACTCGTCGACGTGGGCCGCACGCGCCGCGGCCAGGATCTCCTGCTCCGTCGCGTCGAGCCGGCCATAGCGGATGTTCTCGCGAATCGTCCCGTCGAACAGGAAGGGTTCCTGGGAGACGATCGCCATCTGATCGAGCAGCGACGTCCGGCGCACCTGGCGCAGATCGATCCCGTCGATCTCGATCCGGCCGCCGGTCGGATCGTAGAAACGCAGCAGCAGATCGACGAGCGTCGTCTTGCCGGCGCCGGTGCGTCCGACGATCGCCACCACCTCGCCGACCCGGGCATCGAAGGCGACGTTGTGGAGCACGGGTTCGCGGCCGTAGGAGAAGCTCACGTCATCGAAGCGGACGCCGTGGCGGATGCGCTCGATCGGTACCGCGTCCTCCGCGTCGCGGATCTCGATCGGGCTGTCCAGCACCTCGAAGTAGCGCTCGGCGGACGGCTCCGCGTCCATCACCCTGACCCAGCCGCGGGCCAGCGTGCGCACCGGGCGGTACAGCGTGATCGTGATCGCGGTGAACGCCGCGATGTCGCCCAACGTGAGGCCCCAGCGGCCGCGCAGTACCAGGAAGATGCCAAGCACGACCACACCGACGGCGGCCAGGTTGTTCAGGCCGTCGACCAGCGTTCGCGCCATCGTGCGATTCGTCACGACACGCATGCCGCGGCGGAACAGCCGCTGAGAGGCCCGCGCGAAACCCTCCTGCTCGTGATCCTCGGCCCGGAACGACTTGATGACCTTGATTCCCTCGAGGATCTCGATCAATCGTCCGGTGACGTCGGCGTACTCGCGCTGGCGGCGGTGTGCGCTGCGCCGGATCCGGCGGCCGAAGATCGCGATCGTCGCGAAGATCCCGGGCCCCACCACCAGCATCACGGCCGACAGCTGCCAGGACACGTACAACAGCGAGGCCGCGCCGACCACGAGCATGACGGCGGCCTCGGCGAAGTCGTCGAACACCAGGCCGAGAGCGCCCTGAGCGGTGCCCACGTCACCCATCAGCCGTGCGAGCAGATCCCCGCGGCTGCGATCGCGGTGGAAGCGCAGCGGGAGCGCCAGCAGCCTTCCGCACACCTCGATCTTCATGTCGAGATCGATCCGACCCAGCACCCACGCGACGAGGTACTCGCGCGCGAACAGGATCAACGGCATCCCGAACACGATCACCAGGATGAAGCCGATGAGCTGACCCAGCCGGCCACGGATCTCCTGCTCGAGGCGCGCCCGCGCAGCGGCCTCGTCGATCGGCGCCGCGTCCGGTGCTGGCGCGTGTTCGGCGAGGTTGCGCGGCACCAGGTCGCCGATCGCAAATGGCAGCGAGCCGCCAGCCTCGCGCAGCGCCTGGGTCGGCGCGATCACGTCGTCGAAGATCGGCTTGATCAGATACGCGCGTCCGTAGCGTCCGATGCTGAACACCCCGGCGAGCAGCAGCGCGACGACGATTGGCCACAGGTACGGGCGCGCGTAAGCGAACAGGCGCAGCAGCGCGGGACGCGGGAGCTTCGGGGCGCGGGCGTCCGCGGTGTCGGATTCGGTGGACAACGTGAAGCGCCTCGCGAGAGCCGTGGGCGGGGAGGGACGGGGAGGTGGCTGGCCAGGGTAGCTTCCGGCCGGTGGGTTGGGTGGGCAAGGAGATTGACTCGAGAGTGGGCCGACGCGCAGCGAGCCGGAGGCGAACGAAGGCAGGCCCCTCACGGGATAGGAGGCCGACGCTCACGTCGGCCTCCTATCCCAGCTCCTCGGCGATCGCGTCCCCGGCGCGCCAGCCAAGCCAGACCTCGCCTTCACCGCCGAGACCGCCCACGGACGCACGATCGAGGCCGTAGATCGCAGGTCTCGCCGAGACCCGCAGCTCCGGCTCGTCGGGCCACGCCGCTCCGACCGGGTCGGCCAGCAGTGCATCGCTGTCCCAGCGGCGCACCTCGAGTGGCTGACGCTCGAGGACGCCATCCGAGAACGGCAGCAGGTCGCGCAGCGCGCGCTCGATCCGCGACGTGCCCCGCCGCTCCGCTTCCGGGTCGTCGATCGGGAGGACCACGGAGGCCAGCAGGTCGAAGCCGTCCACTTGGCGCCGCCCCCGGAACACGCGCAGCGAGACGCTCTCGCCGTCCTCGGAATTCCGCCAGACGACACGGTCGGCCATGCTGGGCGCGAGCTGCTCGCGGGGACCCCGGAAGTGCACGGTGTGGCGGCGCCAGCGGATCGGCGGCACCTGCAACAGCTCGGGTACCGGTTCCTCCGCCGCCGCGGCGATCGCAGCCGCGGGCGCGTTCAGCACCAGCGCTCGGCCGGTCCAGATCTCCTTCGACCCGCTGATCGCGAGGCCGGGCTGATTCGAGACCGACACCAGCCGAAACGCGCCGTCCAGCGCGCGGAACTCGCCGTAGAGCGTCTCGATGCGCCGCCGCAACAGGCCGCGCAGGTGGCCGTCACCACCGCTCATTCCCACACCTCCCCGGAGCAGGCCGCCGACGAGGCGTGCCCTGGCCTCGGAGGAGGGTTCGCGTGCGCCGAGGTTCGAGAGCGCGCGCACCGGCGCGTCCAGCACCGACCGCAACGCGGGGGGCATGTCGTTGCAGGCGCGCGGCCAGCCGCGCTCGGCGGGACTGCGCCGCGCCGGCGTGAGCACCTCCCGCGCACGGCGTGCCGAGCGAAGCAGCTGCGGCGTTTCGAGTAACGCGCTGCGCTCCGCCTCCGCGGCGTCGTCGAGGGCCTGTATCCAGTTGCGCGCGTCCTCGCGCGAAGCCAGCCCCCAGCTCGACCACTCTTCCGCGGTGTGGGTGTTGCGTCCGAGGTCCACCCGGCGCTCGGCATCGCAGACCTGGAGCGCCACCTCCTCGGAGACGAAGCGCCGCTGGTCGATCAGCGCGATTCCCATCGCTCGCAGACACTCCGCGAGCAGTCCGTGGCTCTCGGCATCCACCAGCAGGAACGGCTCACGCACGAAGTCGTCACCGCCCGCCGCGCGCTCTTCGAGGATCAGCACACGCAGCCCTCGCTGGCCGAGCCGCACCGCGGCCACGAGCCCGGGAAGCGCCGACCCCAACATCAGCACGTCCCACCGGCGCACGCGGAATGCCTCGGCGCTCGAGATCGGCGGAAGACCGCGCATCAGTCGGAGGCGAGCGGACCGAGACGCAGCGGCTCGTCGTCGGGTGTGCGCACCTCGATCACCCCGATGCGATAGGCGCGCTCGCCCAGCGCGTGGATGCGGTCGAGGATATCGCTCGCTTCTTCGGAGGGAACGATCAGCACCATTCCGATGCCGCAGTTGAACACGCGCAGCATTTCGGCGTCGTCGATCCCGCCTTGTCGCTGGAGCCAGCCGAAGATTGGAGGCCGCGGCCAGAGCGAGGGGTCGATCCGGGCCTGCACGCCCTTCGGTAGTACCCGCGGAACATTGCCGGGGAAGCCTCCCCCGGTGATGTGGGCGACGCCGTTCAGTGTGAAGTCGCGCATCAGGTTCAGGATCGTCCGCACGTAGATCCGCGTCGGCGAGAGCAGCGCGCTGGCGAGGGTGGTGTTGAGCTCCGGATTCTCCGCCCGCAGGTCCAGCTCGCCCGAGCGAACGCGTGCGTCGACGATGCTGCGGACCAGGCTGAAGCCGTTGCTGTGGCATCCGGTCGACGCGAGTCCAAGGATGACGTCACCCTGGCCGATGCTCGACCCGTCGATCAGCCGATCGCGTTCCACGACCCCCACGCCGAACCCGACCAGCTCGATCTCGCCCTCTGCGTAGACGTCGGGCATCGTCGCGGTCTCGCCGCCCAGCAGCGCACAGCCCGCGCGCCGGCAGCCCTCGGCCATCCCGCGCAGCGCCTGGCGGGCGCGCGTCCGATCGAGCTTCGCCATCGCGACGTAATCCAGGAAGACCAGCGGCTCCGCGCCCTGGACGACCAGGTCGTTCACGACCATGGCCACGCAGTCGATGCCGACGGTGTCGAACCGGCCCTGCTCGGCGGCGAGCTTGAGCTTCGTGCCGACGCCGTCGGCGCTGGCCACGAAGATCGGGTTCTCGTAGCGTTCGGGAGCCTTGAACAGACCCGCGAAGCCGCCGACCGAAGACAGGATCTCCGGTCGCAGCGTCGAGCGGGTGATCTCGCGGATCTCGTCCACGAACCCTTCGTCGTGATCGAGGTCGACGCCCGTGGCTGCATAGGCGGGAGCGCTCCGATCGCGGTTCGGCTGAGACTTGCCGCGCGATTCGCGAGCAGACTCACGACTCGTCTCACGATCCGGGTGAGGTTGAGTGCGTCCGGTCGCCGCGCCGTCGGGGTCGCTCACGCAGCGATGGATAGGGGAGCGGGCCTCGGAGCGCAATCGGCGCCGTGCTATGGTCGATCGGTGAAGCTCTCGGTGGTGATTCCGACGCTCGACGAAGCGGAGCGCATCGAGGTAGCGATTCGCGGCGCGTGCGACGGGCCGCAGGAAACAGCCCCAGGCGGACTCGCGCCCTCCGCCGGCTCCGGAACCGGCCCAGCGACCGTGGAAGTCATCGTCGTCGACGGCGGCAGCTCCGACGCGACGGGCCAGCTCGCCGCGGCCGCCGGTGCCCGCGTGCTCCGCAGCGAGCGCGGTCGCGCACACCAACTCCAGGAGGGGGTTCGCGCCAGTGGTGGTGATGTGCTGGTGCTGCTGCACGCCGACACTCGTCTTCCGAAGGGCTGGGCGTTGGCCGTCTGCGACGCGCTCCGCGACGAGCGCGTAGTAGGTGGAGCATTCCGCCTTCGTTTCGACGAACGGTCGCTCGTGCTGCGCTTCATCGAGTGGGGCGTGTGGCTGCGGGTCGCCGTCTGGCGACTGCCGTACGGCGATCAGGTGCTGTTCGTCCGGCGCAGCACGTTGGAGGCGATCGGGGGCATCCCCCAGGTTCCGGTGATGGAGGATCTCGACCTGGTGGATCGGATGAAGCAGCGGGGACGCCTCGCACTGCTCTCCACGCCCGTGGTGACGTCGGCGCGTCGCTACCGCGCGGGCGGGCCGCTGCGCACGATGCTGCGCCACTGGATCGCCGCGGCGGCCTGGGCACTCGACGTCGATCGCGGTCGCGTCGCGCAATGGGTAGGGCGGTGAACGCGCAGGCGCCGGCGTCGGCCGCGGCTCCCAGCTACGCCGGCGGCGGGTGGTCGGCGCTCCGCCGGCTGGCCGGCTACGTCCGCCGCAATCGCGGCTACTACGCGGTGTGGATGGTTGTGACGCTCGGCTACGTGGCCGGCTTCGTTGCGGTGCCGATGCTGGTCGGCTGGTCCGTCGGCGCGGTCGCTGACGGCCTGGGCACCGGCGAGGTGGTGCGCCGCGTCGCCTGGCTGGCCGCCGTCACCACGGTGCGCGGCGTGCTGCGCTATCACTCGCGAACGCTCGTTTTCAACGCCGCGCGCGAGATCGAGTACGAGCTGCGCGGCGACATCTTCGCGCATCTGCAGCGGCTCTCGCTGAGCTTCTACTCTCGCTGGCGGACCGGCGACATCATGAGTCGCTGCGTGAACGACATCAGCGCGGTCCGACTGCTGATGGGAGTGGGAATGCTCAACCTGCTCCAGACGCCGGTGCTGTACCTCGCGGTGATCGGCGCGATGATGACGGTGAACGCGCAGCTCGCGCTGCTGGTCCTGCTGCCGTATCCGCTCTTCATCCTTCTCGCGCGCACGCTCGGCCGCTCCATTCACCACTGGAGTCTGCTCACCCAGGAAGGTCTCGCGGAGGCGTCGAATCACCTCCAGGAGACGATCTCGGGTATCGCGGTGGTGAAGGCATATGCGATGGAGCCACTAACTGCCCGGCGCTTCGAGGCGGTCAATCAGGAGCTGTACCGGCGCGAGCTCGGGTTGGTGCGCACCAACGCCGCGATGCCCGCCATCACCAGCATGCTGCCCGCGCTGTCGATGGGGTTGATCCTGCTGGTCGGCGGTCGCGACATCGTGTCCGGGCGGATGGCAGTGGCCGACTTCTTCACGTTCGCGATGTACGTCTACGAGCTGACCTTCCCGACGTTCATCATGGGGTGGGTGGTCGCGCTGGTGCAGCGCGGCGCGGCGTCGATGCAGCGCATCGATGAGTTGCTCTCCGCGTCGCCTGCGATCGCCGATCGACCCGACGCGGAGCCGCTGCGCGAGCTGCGCGGGGAGATCGAGTTCCGCAACCTGACCTTTCGCTACGCCGGCGAGGCCGACCGCGAGCCCGCGCTTCGCAACATCGACCTGCGCGTTCCGGCGGGCAGCACGTTGGGTGTGGT
>CAZPNB010000371.1:0-10790 GCA_964587305.1 uncultured Spirochaetales bacterium
CGCGCTGATGACGGCCGCGCTCGAGCTTCGTCCGGGTGACAGCGTACTCGAGATCGGAACCGGGTCGGGCTACGCCGCGGCGATCCTCGGCCAGATCGCGCGCCGCGTCTACACCGTGGAGCGACACCAGGAGCTGGCCGAGCTGGCCGCACATCGGCTCGCAGAGCTGGGCCTCCACCACGTGGCGGTCCGCCACGGCGACGGCTCGCTCGGCTGGCCCGAGCACGCGCCCTACGACGCGATCGTGGTCGCGGCCGGTGGTCCCGGCGTGCCGCCGGCGCTCCTCGACCAGCTGGCGCCCGGAGGGCGCCTCGTGATTCCGGTGGGCGAGGGCCGCGAGCTCCAGAAGCTCGTGCGCGTGACACGCCAGCACGACGGGAGCTTCGCGAGCGAGGATCTGGGGGACGTCCGCTTCGTCCCGCTGATCGGCACGCAGGGCTGGCAGGCCGAACAGGCGTGGGACGGGCGCGGCGCGCGAACCCCGAGCGGTCCCGCCAGCGTCGCGCATCTGATTCGCGAGCAGGCGCTGCCGTTCGGCGAGATCGAGGGACACGATCTCGGCCCGCTGCTCGAGCGGATCGGAGATTCGCGGCTGGTCCTGATCGGCGAGGCCAGCCATGGCACGTCCGAGTTCTACCGGATGCGCGCCGAGATCACGGAGGAGCTCTGCCGCTCGCGCGGCTTCGATCTGGTGGCGGTCGAGGCGGACTGGCCCGACGCCGCCGCGGTGAATCGCTGGGTCCAGGACCAGCCTTCGCTGCTGGATGACACCGGCCGGATGCGTCCCTTCCAGCGTTTCCCGACCTGGATGTGGCGCAACCACGAGACACTCGCGTTCGTCGAGTGGCTGCGTGCCCACAACGTCAAGACGCGCGGCGACCGGCCGGCGGTCGCGTTCTACGGTCTCGATCTCTACAGCCTGTTCACCTCGATCCAGGCGGTGCTCCAGTTCCTCGATCGCGTCGACCCGACGGCGGCGCGCGTGGCGCGGCAGCGCTATGCGTGCCTGACGCCGTGGGAGGCCGATCCCGCCGCCTACGGACAGGCGGCGATCAGCGGCCGCTACCGGGTGTGCGAGCGCGAGGCGGTCGCGATGCTGCGCGATCTGGTGGCGCGGCGCCTCGACTACACCGCGCGCGACGGCGAGGCGGTTCTCGACGCGGTGCAGAACGCGCGCCTGATCGCCGACGCCGAGCGGTACTACCGGGCGATGTACTACGGCTCGAACGAGTCGTGGAACCTGCGCGATCAACACATGTTCGACACGCTGGGGGCGCTGCTCGCGTTCCACGGGTCCGCCGCGAAGGCGGTGGTCTGGGAGCACAACTCGCACTTGGGCGACGCGTCGGCCACCGAGATGGGGTTGCGCGGGCAGTTGAACGTCGGACAGCTGTGCCGCGAGAAGTTCGGCGCTTCCGCGTTCCTGATCGGCTTCGGCACCGATCGCGGCACGGTCGCTGCGGCCGACGACTGGGACGGCCCGATGCGCGTGATGTCGGTGCGGCCGTCGCACCCGGAGAGCTACGAGCGCCTGTGCCACGAGACTGGCGTGCCGGCGTTCTTCCTGCACCTGCGCGAGCCGGCTCGCGCGGAGCTGCGCTACGAGCTCGAGCCGGCGCGCCTGGAGCGCGCGATCGGAGTCGTGTACCGGCCGCAGACGGAGCTCCAGAGCCATTACTTCCACGCCAGCCTGCCGCACCAGTTCGACGAATACGTCTGGATCGACGAGACGCGCGCGGTGGCGCCGGTGATGCCGGGCGAGGGTCTGCCGCAGGCACATCCGTTCGCGGGTTGAACCGACAGGAGGACCAGCGGCCTCGGCGTCGGCGAAGCGCTGGGGCGCGCGGACCCAGTGTTCGAATCCGCGTGTGTCCGCGCGCCCGACTGCCCACGGTGCCCCCGCGCCGCAGCGAGCCCGCTTGGCACGGAAGATGCGAAGCACGAGTGCGCGGGTCTTTCCGCACAGGGAGGTCGACATGGCGATCGATGCGCGATTGCAGCAGCTCCTCGACGAGCACGACATCGACTACGAGATCCTCCACCATCGTCAGGACTTCCAGGCGCGCCGGACTGCGAACGACACACATACCCGCCGCACGAGTTCGCGAAGTGCGTCGTCGTCCACGTCGACGAGCGCTATGCGCTGGCCGTGCTCCCGTCGACGCACTATCTCGCGCCGGCCCGTATGGCCCGGAGCATCGGCGCCGGCCACGTCCGACTGGCTTCGGAGTCCGAGATGAGGGAGCTGATGCCTGGGTACGAAGTGGGCGCCGCACCTCCGTTCCCGTCACTATGCGGGCTCCGGGTGTACGCGAGCCCCCTTCTCGCCCGCGACGAACGCATCACGTTCAACGCCGGAACCCACCGCGATGCGCTGCGCATGTCCTGGGCGGACTACGAACGGCTCGCGAAGCCGGACGTGGTGCACCTCTCCCATCACGAAGACGAGCCGGAGTCGACGTAGGCGAGGGGCCTCGCCCGGGGCACCGATGATCCCGCGAGAACGCGCCGTCGGAGAGGCCAGCGAGCTGATGCTCCGGTTCGCGGAGCGCACGGGGCTCACCTCCGACCTTCCCCCGCAGCGTTATTTGTGGACGGACGCCTTCGCGGTCTGCAACTTCCTCGGGCTGGCGCGGGCGACCGGTGAACAGCGCTACATCGAACTCGCGCTCCGACTGGTCGACCAGGTACACCACGTGCTCGGCCGCCATCGGGCCGATGACCCGCGCACCGGGTGGATCAGCGGGCTCGGCGAACAGGCGGGCGATCTCCATCCCACGCAAGGCGGGCTGCGGATCGGCAAGAAGCTTCCCGAGCGGCCCCCTGGCGCGCCGTTCGACGAGTCACTCGAATGGGACCGGGACGGACAGTACTTCCACTACCTGACCCGGTGGATGCACGGCCTCGACCAGGTGGCCCGGTCGACGGGCCAATCGCGCTTCAACACCTGGGCGCGGGAGCTCGCCGAGGTCGCCCACCGGTCGTTCACCTGCGGGCCTCCCGTGCGAGGTGGGCGGCGGATGGTGTGGAAGATGAGCATCGATCTCTCGCGCCCGCTCGTCCCGTCGATGGGGCAACACGATCCGCTGGACGGCTTCATCACCTGCTTGCAGCTCCAGACGACGGCCTCCGCGCTCCCCGGCGCGCTGCGTGAACCGAGCCTCGCGGAAGCGGTGGCCGACTTCGCACTCCTGATCGAGGGAGGCCACTGGGCGACCGCCGACCCGCTGGGCCTCGGCGGTCTGCTGGCGGATGCCTGTCGCGTCGTGCAGCTGATGAAGTACGGGACGCTCCGCGCCGGCGATCTGCTCGATCCGCTGCTCGCTGCGGCGCTCGACGGCCTCTCGCACTACGCGCGGCAGAACGATCTGCGCGAGCCGGCCTCGCGACGCCTGGCGTTCCGAGAGCTCGGCCTGGCGATCGGGATCTCCGCGATCGAGCGGATCGAGAGAGAGACCCAGGCGATGCGCGACCGCTTCCCCGACAGCGCCGACGCACACGGCCGGATCGAGGCGCTCGCGCGTTACACCGCGCTCGGCTCGGCGATCGAGTCCTTCTGGCGCGGTTGCGAGCCTCGACGGACCCGCACCTGGGCCGAGCATCGCGACATCAACGACGTGATGCTCGCAACCTGCCTCGTTCCCGAGGGTCTGCTGGTGCTGCCAGCGGCGAGTTGAACGAGGCGCAGCGCACCAGACCTGGTTCAGATCGCCCCACCCGGTGGCTCCGATCTCGCATGCCGAGACGAACCGGTGGCACGCGAGTTGCTCTCCACGTTGCTCGAAGGGAGGCGGTTCCATGGAGCTGCACTGGCATCATCCCGAGGCATTTCGCGAACAGGATCGGGTCCTCGCCGAGGAGCGCATCCGGGAACTCGCCCGCGAGCACTCGGACCTGATCGACGTGCGGATCAGCGCACGGGCGACGGCGCACCACCGCCACGGCGGACAGGAGGTCCGCATCACGTGCGTGGCGCGCGGCAAGGAGGTCGTCGCCGCGCGCACCCGGCCCGATCCGGGTCGGGCGCTGAACGAGACGCTCGACGCGTTCGAGCGCGAGATCTGGCGGATGCGTCACCGCCGCACGCAGCGGCGCAGGGAGCGACCGACGCCGCCGCCCGAGCTCGGCGTAGCCGAGCAGGTCCGACTCGACGAGTGATGCGCTCGAGCGGCTCGTCCGCTCGCACGTCTGACAGACGGAGGGGGCAGAAGCCATGGGAAGCCAGGTTCGAGATTGGATGACACACAAGCCGGTCGCCGTGCGCGAGGACATCGCGGCACTCGAGGCCCTCGACGTGATGGTCGAGCGGGGAATCCGCCATCTGCCGGTGCTCGACGCGTGGAGCCGGGTGGTCGGGATCCTCAGCATCGACGACCTGCGCGGGGCGTTCCCGTTCGACGTGAGTCTGAAGCGCCCGCTCGGCCCGGCCGAGCGCAGCCAGGCGCTCGAGGTCCAGGTCTCCGATGCGATGACCTGGGCGCCGCATACGGTGCATGCCGACACCTCCCTGGAGCAGGCGGCGCGCTGTCTGTCGGAGCACCGGATCGGCTGCCTTCCGGTCATCGGTGAGGACGAGCGGCTGGTGGGAATCCTGTCGGAGACCGACGCGCTGCGCGCGCTCGACGCGCTGCTGCGCCACGAACCGCCGTCCGCCACCGAACGCACCGCGGACACCGACAGCCTGGTGGACGCGCTGTGGGCCGAGCGGGGGCGCCTCACCGAGCAGCTGGCGAAGTGGCAGGACGCGGAGCGGGTGCGATCGGCCGACATCCACGACGGGCTGCGCGCCTCGGCGGACCGCGCGGCCGACGAGCGCGACATCGCAGCTCTCGAGCCGATCTCCGAGCGCGCTGCCCGGCGCCTGTGCGCGATCGAGCTGGCCCTCGAGCGCGCCGAGCACGGCCGCCTCGGGATCTGCGAACGCTGTCAGGGTCGCATTCCCGCGACCCGGCTCCGCGCCGTTCCGGAGGCGACGCTGTGCATTCACTGCGCGCGCGTCGCCCCCTCCGCGACCGGCGGCTGAGGTGAGGCTACGCCGGCCGCGCGAGGGATCGCCGGCGATTCAGCGCGCGCTCCGTCGGCGACGTGTTGGTGATCAACCAGAGAGGACGGAGAAGCGAATGACATCCATCGAACCCGAGGATCGCGAAGAGTGCTTCGTGTGCAGTCTGTGCGGCGCGCAGGTCGCGGCCGAGTCCGAGCGCGCGTTCGCGTTCGGGACGGAGAACGTGCTGTGCTCCGCGTGCGCTACGGCGCGCGGCGGACGCTACGACGCGCTGCGCGACGTGTGGGACGTGGTGCCCGACCTCGCAGGCCTCGCCGATGAGGCGTACGGTGCGGCTCCCCACGAGGTGCGGCGGGGGAGGGGTTGAGATGGCGCCCCGGTCCGGCTCGTTCGCGAACGCCGAAGTGGCGCGGGCGCTGCAAGAGATGCCGCTGTTCCAAACAACTCGGAGGGAACGTGACGATGAGCCGACAACACGAGATCCGCAGTCGCCTGGAGCGCCGGCTCTCCCAGCTGCTGGCGCGCACCGAAAAGATCGAGTCGGATCTGCGCAAGCCGGGCGATCGCGACTGGACCGAACGCGCCACGGAGCGCGAGAACGACGAGGTGCTGGAGCGGCTCGACGCGGCGGAACTCGCGGAGATCGGTGAGATCCGCGCCGCGCTGGCCCGACTCGGCGCGGGCAGCTACGGCCTGTGCCAGCGCTGCGGCGCGGAGATCCAGAAAGAGCGCCTCGAGGTTCTACCGTTTGCCCCCACGTGCATCGGCTGCGCGGAAGCCCCCGCGGATTCGGCGCGCTGACGATCCGGGCTCGCTGATGGCGCGCGGCGCGGGCGAGGGGGAAGCTCCGTCTCCCACGCCTCGCGATCGGATCTGCGCAGTGAGGCGATCAGCCGCTGCAGCCCCCTCATGCCGATCACCCCGTGCGCGGCGCCGAGCGCTCGCACGCGGGGTCCGGCCACCAGCAGTAGTCGCACGTACCCGCGCCGAAGCAGCCGCGCGAAGCCTGCGGCGATCCGCAGATCGACGCGCGTCTCGGGATCGTCGGTGAGCACCAGCGTAAAGAGCTCGGCCGCAAAATCGCCAGCACCGCCGCGCACTGCCTCGAGCCGCGCGATTGCGGCGCGCGGGAAGCGGACCGCGAAGTCGGGGTCGGTCGCCGATCCGGGCAGCAGCAGCGTCTCGTCACCGCGCCGCTCGAGGTGCCAGGGCTCGCCCGGGCGATGGCTGAAGAAGACGCTGCTGGTGGAGCGGCGGTGGATGAAGCGCGCCGCCTCCAGCCAGGCGGGGTGCTCGCGAAACAGTCGCGCGAGGCGCTCGATCCAGAGGTCGGGAGATGCCATGCGATTCCCAACTGCATGGGGCGTGCCCCGAGCGCGCGTCAGTCGCGCACCCAGCGCACGCGGACGAGGTTCTCCTTGTCTGCGGTGGTCGGCGGGTGCTCGAGTCGACCGGCGTAGGCCTTGTGAATCGCGCGCCCCAGCGCCTGGGCGAGCTTGCCGTCGGTGGTCTCGACGGCGAAGCCGTTCTGCTTCGGCTCGATGCTCATGATCCGGTTCAGCGGATGGTTGGCGCGCTCGCGCTCCTCCACGTTGCGCACAAGGCCGATCAGGTCGTCGCGGTGCAGAGCGGCGAACGCGCCTTCCACATGCACGACGCCCGCCGGGTAGCGGTCGGCGATCCGCTCGCAGGCCGGACACGTGCGCTCCTGCGATCCGACCGGCGCGGGCTGCCACGTCCAGCGCCCCTCCCGATAGCTCGCTCCACATTTCGGGCAGGCGGTGACGTCGGCGAGCTTTTCGGGCTCACCGGACGACGGAACACGTCGCGACGGCCGAGGCTGCCCGGCTGCCGAGTGGGTGGACGAGCGCTTGCGACGCATGGTGGGAACTCCTGGTGGATGCGAGCTCGGTCGGTCTCGGTTCCGAACGGCTGCAAGCGACATGCCGCTCCAGCCGCGAACCGCTCAGCGGTTCGCGGACGACTCGCTGCGGCACGGCGCCCCGTCCTGTCGCCGCCTGGGCCAGCGCTGCGGTCCGCCGGGCTCCCGGTTCAGATCGCGGTGCCTGCCGTCTCGCCGCGCGAGCGCTGCGCGGTCTTCTTGCGTCCTCGAACGCCGCGGCGCGGCTCGAGGCTTCTCTCGAGCTGGCGCAGCAATCGGACCGCGGCGTGTCGCGCGCGCAGGCTCTGCTTGCGCCACTCGCGCTCGCCCTGCGCCTCGAGCTGCCCGAGCCGATGGCTCGCCTGGCGCAGCATCCGCGTCCCGCGCCGCCGCGCAATGCGCCCCTCCTGCTCGATTCTCTTCTCGAGGTCGGTGAGACCGCGGCTCATCCGCCGCGAGAAGTCGCGCAGCGTCGGCGGAAGCTCCATGTGAAGCAGGGCCGCTTGCTTGCTGCCCGTCTTCTTGCGCGCCGCCTTCTTTGCCACGCGCTTGCGCGGCGCGCTCTTGCGGGTGGTGTCCGTTCCGATCGTAGGTGTCGTCGATGCCAAGATGAAGCCCTCCTTGCGCACAGCGCTAGTGCAATCGGCGTGCCGGAGCGACGCCCGGCGACGCCGACGTCACGGCGCGGCGGTCTCCAGATTCTCGAACCAGCGGCGAAGCTCGGCCTCACCGAGCGTCTCGCGCTCGAGCAGCGCCCGGGCGCTCTCCTCGAGCGGGAGCCGATTGCGCTCCAGGATTCCGCGCGCGCGCTGGAACGCGTGGCCGACGATCTCCCGGACCGCGCAGTCGATCTCGCGCGCCGTCTGCTCGCTGTATTGGCGCGCGTGCAGCGGCGAGGTGTTGGGAACGCCGAGCAGCCCGATGGGCTCGTCGTAGGTCACGGGGCCGAGCATCTCGTCCATGCCGTAGCGGGTCACCATGCTGCGCGCGATTTCGGTGGCGCGCGCGAGGTCGTCGGCGGCCCCGGTCGACAGCACCGCGAAGATGACTTGCTCGGCGGCGCGGCCACCGAGCAGCACCGCGAGCTTCTGCTCGAGCTCGTCGCGCGTCATCAGGTAGCGATCATCGGTCGGCCGCTGCAGCGTGTAGCCGAGCGCACCGATGCCGCGGGCGATGATCGAGACCTTGTGGACGGGGTCGCTGCCGGGCAGCGCGGCGGCCACCAGCGCGTGCCCCATCTCGTGATGCGCGACGATCTCGCGCTCGCGCGGGATCAGGATCCGGTTCTTCTTCTCGAGCCCCGCGACGATCCGCTCGAACGCGGCGGTGAAGTCCGCCATCGACACCGCGTCGGCGCCGCGCCGCGTCGCGACGAGCGCCGCCTCGTTCACGAGGTTCGCGAGGTCGGCGCCGGTGAAGCCCGGGGTGAGCGCCGCGATCGTCTCGACCGCGACGTCCGGCGCGCCGCGGATCTTCGGCAGATGCACGCCGAGGATCGCGATCCGGCCGGTGCGGTCCGGCCGATCGAGCAGCACGTGGCGGTCGAAGCGGCCGGCGCGCAGCAGCGCCGGGTCGAGGATCTCCGGGCGGTTGGTCGCGGCGAGCAGCACGATCCCCGAGCTCGGGTCGAAGCCGTCGAGCTCGACGAGCAGCTGGTTCAGCGTCTGCTCCTTCTCGTCGTGACCGCCGAAGCCGCCCTGCGCTCCGCGCGCACGGCCGAGCGCGTCGAGCTCGTCGATGAAGATGATGCAGGGTGCGTGCTTGCGCGCCTGCTCGAACAGGTCGCGCACGCGCGCCGCGCCGACACCGACGAACATCTCGACGAACTCCGAGCCGCTGATCGAGAAGAACGGAACCCCGGCCTCGCCCGCTACCGCGCGCGCGAGCAGGGTCTTGCCGGTGCCCGGCGGCCCGACCAGCAGGATACCCTTCGGCATCCGCGCGCCGAGCCGGCCGTAGCCGCCCGGGTTGCGCAGGAATTCCACCACTTCGCGCAACTCGGCCTTGGCCTCGTCCACGCCTGCCACGTTCTCGAAGCTGACCTTCGTATCCGACTCGACGTAGACCTTCGCCTTGCTGCGCCCGATCGCGAGCATGCCGCCGCCGGCCCCGAGGTTTCCGGCCATGCGCCGGAGCAGCAGCATCCAGACTCCGAGGAACAGCGCGCCCGGCAGCAGCCACGAGAGCAGGCTCGGCAGCACGCTCTCGGGCTGGCTCGAGAACGTGACGCCTTGGGCCTCGAGATCCGCCGCAAGCTCGGCATCCACGCGCTGAGTCGCGAACCGGTTCTTGCCGTCGCGCGGCTCCTTGAACGCGCCCTCGAGAGTGTCGCCGCGCACGGTGACCTCGGCGACCTGGCCGTCGGCGAGGAGCTTCTGGAACTCGCTGTACGGGATCCGCTCGACGGCGTGGAACGAGATCCAGACGTCGCGCAGCAGGATGACCCCGAGCAGCGCGAACAGCAGGAAACCGACCTGGAAGCGCGGCTGCTCTCCGAGCGGCTTCTGCGGCAGGCGCTGCTTCGGATCGCGATCCGACCTCATCGCCCCGCTCCCGAACGCTCTGCTTCCGCGCTGTGGAGCGCTGCCGGCGGCCGACACTCGGACTCGCGCCCGCGCACGACGCGCCGCCCCGCGAGCGGGCCGCGCGTCTCCGTCACCACCGTACACTGTCCGCTGTCGCCGTTGCGCTCATAGAAGAGCACCACCCAATCGCCGGTCCGGCCCAGCTCGTGAGCGCGGGCGGTGTTCGAGAAAAGGGCGAAGGGGTCGGGCGACATCGCGCCTCCTTTCACACCGCGTGCGTTGCAACACCGATGCCATCGTCTGCCCGCAGCAGGCTATGCGAGCTCGACGCTCTCCCGGTACTCCGCGACGTGCGCCGGGTAGCCCAGCTCGTCTTTCACCATCCGGCGCAGCGTGTCGGCGGGCACCGCCTCGCCGTGGGTGACGAAGACCCGGCGCGGCGCGCGCTCGCAACCGCGGAGCCAGTCGATCAGTTCCGCCTGGTCGGCGTGGGCCGAGAAGATGTCGAGCTGGATCACCTCGGCCTCGATCGGCACCAGCGCGCCGTGGATCTTGACCTGCCGCGCGCCGCGGACGATCGCGTCGCCGCGCGTGCCCGGCGCCTGGAAGCCGGGGAAGAGCAGCGTGTTGCGCGAGTCCGGCGCGAGCGCGCGCAGGTGGTGGAGGACGCGCCCTCCCGAGGCCATCCCGCTGGCGGAGATGATGACGCCGGGGTGCTGGCTCCCGACGAGCTCTCGCGACTCCTCGACGCTCCGCACGTAACGCGCGACGCCGCAGACGGCGGCGGAGAGCGATGCGTCCAGGCGGTGATAGGCGGCGGAGCGCCGGAACAGCTGGGTCACGTCCGTCGCCATCGGGCTGTTCACGTACACCGGGACCCGCCGGGCGAGCTGGCGCCGGAAGATCTCGTGGAAGCAGTAGAGCAGCGTCTGCGTGCGGCCGACGGCGAACGACGGGATCAGCAGCACGCCGCCGCGCGCGATCGTCTTCCCGAGGATCGCCGCGAGCGCGTCGAACGGGTCTCGCTGGGGGTGCAGCCGGTCGCCGTAGGTCGACTCGACGACGATCCAGTCCGGGGCGCCGGGCCTGGCAGGCGGGTGCATCAGCAGATCGTCGCTGCGGCCGAGGTCCCCCGAGAAGAGGACCTGGCGGCCGGCGTGTTCGACCGCGATCGAGGCGGCGCCGAGGATGTGACCCGCGGGCTGAAGGCGGAAACGGAGCGCTCCGACCTCCCGCCAGGAGTCCAATGCGACCGGAACCAGCCGTGCGATCGCCGCGTCGGCGTCCGCTCGGGTGTAGAGCGGCAGCGCCGGGTCGTGCTTCGAGAAGCCCTTGCGGTTCGCGTAGCGGGTGTCCTCTTCCTGGAGGTAGGCGGCGT
>CAZPNB010000372.1:0-3777 GCA_964587305.1 uncultured Spirochaetales bacterium
TCTAGCACACGTTACATCAGGCCATTACATCGATGCACGCTGCCGCGTCAGTCTTCAGGCCGATCCTTCGAGGCTGGCTGGGGGCCAGCCCTCAAATATTGATTCCGCTGCAAAACCCCTACCCAAGCCGATTTCGCCAAACTGTGGAAAAATAAATCACTCCAGAATGCCCCACAATGCAATTCTAAGAGGTCGGGATACATTGATGATCCCCCAAAATATTTTGAAGTTTTCAAGAACAGGGGGTTTTGCAGCAGAATCAAATATTAAATATTGAGAATTTGAATTGGAATCCACCATGGCCGGGGCCAGAACGCATTCAGTATGAAATGTGGTTACTACCGGGCGCCCTTGCGGGCAATGGACGTAGCGGCATTCTTCGTGCCAACCAAAGATGAGGCAGTACTTGGCCAAGGCGCGAGTGGAGCAAGCGGGGGAGCACATCAGGGGGAGACGGCGGCGGCCTAAAGACTGGGGCGACGGCTAAGGATTCAGACTGCGTCACAGCAGGCCATTGATTTAATTCTTAAGGGATGTGACCCCAATCTTGCCTGCTTTTGCTGAGCATACGCTTCAGCCATTTGTTAGGCCTTTCAATAGACTTCATCATGCGTGCCGAGGGATTCTAAGAGAATCGCTTCTGAGTCTTGGTACTGAACGAATTTGAAGATGATTCTCAGATCGTGGCCTGCACTGCAGGCCCAAGACTCTTTCAGCTCTCCCTTCAATTTATGAGTTCTTAGACGAGGATGGAACGCGTCAACCGTCAGAAGTTCAAGCGCAGATTGAATTTCGATTGCGTTCTGAGGATATTTCTTAGCAAGCTTCTTGGCAGCCCGAACAAATGCACTGGACCGCAGAAGTGGCCGTTTCACGAGAGAATCTCTCGTATTAATTCACTAGGAGTGGCCGGCCGGCAACTGCCCTCCTCAAATTCCTTCTGAGCTTCCTGAAGATCCTTGGCTAATTCTGCTCGACGACGATCGCGCATACGCCTCTGCAGGACCTCAATTAGCGTTTCTTGGTCTTCCAAGGGCAAGCGGTCAGCTTCTTCCAAGATCTCTCCACCTTACCAGATTTTTCAGTACCCATCCTCACGTTAGCCAGCCCACGATCATCCCACCATGAAAACAAGCTGCTTTACTCGACCCACCGAGAGGATAAAGATCCACCTTCATGGGACTCACCATCACTGCGGGGGACGCCATCTTCTGGTGCGGACATGGCGATCCACTTCTCGCCCTGTACCTCAAGCTGCTTTCCTACCTGACAGCATGCCTCATCGAAGGCAACGTCATCAAGGCCAAGGCCGTCGCAGTCTGCTCCGAATGCTTCGACCTCGTCACCCATGGCCTCCAGCCCGAGATCGCATCCTCATTCGTCTGGGATGGCAACGACTCCCTGCATACCTACGTCACCGACAACCTCGGGCGATCTGTACCCACCACGGTACTCAGGCGCACAACCAAGGAGCTTCGCACGAACGTCAACACCTTCGAGTACGATCTCCAAAAATGGCTGGTCAACCCAGATCTCTCCATTGTCGAAGGAACAGATCGAAACTACTGGCAAATTGGATCTGACGATGCGATCTCGATCATGGATGCCAACGACCAAGCGAGCGTCGACCAGGAAAAACTGACCGAAGCCAGATCTACCCGCCTCAAGGAAGTCGATGCCCGAACCACCTCCCTCATGGAAACTGGATTCGAGTTTCCACCAACGTCCGGCAAAAGGTTCTCGCTGTCCGTCGAATCCCGCACGGTCGTCCTCGGACTCATCATCGCCAAGGACATGATCCCCTACCCCCTGCGCTACAACACCGCCGATCAGCTCGATTACTTCGACCTCCAGAGCCCCGATGATGTCCTTGCGTTCTACGGCACTGCTCTCGACACGTTCAAGACCCTCGAAGACAGCGCCACCATCCTCAAGGATGCCCTCAGATCTGCTCGGAATCAGGCGGAACTAGATGGGATTGTTGATCCTCGCTAGGAAGAACTAGGCTCTGGGTCGGTGGGGCGTACAGCAGCGGCGTCGAAACCGTCGCGCCAGTGGTCGCTGCGCAGCCGGGGCACCGAACCGCCGTGAATCTGGTTCACGAACAACAGCATGGCGCTCCGCCACGCCTGGACCTCAGGGTGCAACACACCGTCGCCCTCGCTCTGAGTCTCCAGTTCTAGCTCGGCCAACAGGTAGAGCACCCTCGCCTCGGTGGCCGCCACGTCGCCCTCAATCAACCAGGCTGGGTCTGGCGCGAAGGCCCAGTCGTGGACCTCGCGCATGTACCGGCCGCGCCGGGCCCATGCGCGCAGGACACGCGGTTTCAGCCTGGCCCGATCCTCTGGATTCGTGATTTTCATACCCCAGGGACGCGCTACCCCTGCCCTTTCTGACAGCGCCTGGGATTTTAGTTACGTCGGACTCGGTCGGCCCGGCTGAGAGAGACCCTACTCAATCGTCATCCGACACAACCTCTCCGGTGTGTGGGTCCACCCAGACATCGTCTTCCAGCGCCCCCAAGAACTCACCCATCGAAATCGGCTTTTCCTTCCTCGGGCCCGTCTGCGACACAAAGTCCCTCCTCCTATACGGATGCACCCAAACCTCAGTGTTACGAAAAAAGATCGTCCTTCCCTGTGCCTGAGCCTCCAGATAGATCCTCTTCCGCTCAGCCACTTCCCGTGCCCTCATCGAATCATCCAGTTCCGGATGAGCCGCGCAAAAATCACAAAGCTGTCCGAGCACACTCGTGAACCGCTTCTCGACGACAGCCATCCGCCCCGCTCGATTCTGCATGACCTTTTGCTCTCCCCGCGCCAAGGGCCTTCCAGATTTCACCATCTCCCTGTCACTCGCCAACCGACTCCCCAACTCCTCGAAGGCCACCGCGAGGCCCATCACGACCTTCTCCCTGCGCTCAAATTCCTTCCAAGCCGCCGGGAGCCCGCCCGGTCTGGCGCCTGGCCTACTTCTCACACGCCCGCTCCCCCGCACGTGGCCCTCGGCACCAGCATGAGCCCTGGGCAGCTCGCAGCGGAGGCGTCACCACGGCCGGCGCCCCACATGCCACTCCCGCGCCCCACATGCGTCACTCAACCCCATCCAGCCCTGGGACGCGCCTAACCCCACCAGCGGCCAGCCTGTGGCCCTTGGCGGCGCGGTCAGCGACGTCCAACCCGTCCGGGGGCACATCAGCCTCAACGAGCCCATGCCTCGCGGAGAAGGCCTTAACGCGCAAGACCGGCTGGCTTGGCGAGCCCACATATCTGGAAGCAGGCGCCGAGGTGGCCTGGTTGACTACCTCTATGCTAACTACCCGCATCAAAATCTGTTCAAGCACCAGCACCGCACCCTGCCAACCCCTCGTGCCGTGCGAGTGCTTCGGCCTGAGCGCCACCGCCGCCTCGCGAAGGCGGAGACGCCAATCCAGGGTCTTCACCACCCGGAGGAGCGCCTCCGCGGCCATCCCTTCGTCTTTCGCCGCCCTCGACCTCCGGTGCCAGGTGTTCCCGGCATCGGCCTCTGGGCGCCAGCCAGCTCGTCCTGCGGCCGTTGTACCGGCAACCTGGGACCCGGCAATCGGCCGGCGGCGGCTGCGCCCGTCCAGCCTGACCGATGACCCATGAACCAGGGGCGGCGGAGCGCCCGCCAGGATTCGACCACGGATGTAGGCTGTCGTGCTGATTCCCAGGCCCAGCGCCTCTGTGGCGCATTGCGCGTAGACCGCCTCGGAGACCCTGACGCTTATCGCTGAACGCACACGGTGGGAAAAGG
>CAZPNB010000373.1:0-2944 GCA_964587305.1 uncultured Spirochaetales bacterium
GGTCTCGGTGGGCGTCTCGATCTACGCGGGTGACCGGAAGCGCTTCTTCAACGAGGCCGACTCGGCGCTGTACCAGGCGAAGCGCGGCGGCAAGGACTGCGTCGTGCTGTTCGGAGGCGAGGTCGGCTAGGGCCGCTGTAGCAGCGACCGGTACACCCAGCCGATCCGCCCGTCGGGCGTCCGGACCAGCGTCCAGTCGGCGATCGAGCGCTCGGGGTACACGGGTGTCTCGCGCGGCAGCACCTCGACGACGCGCGCCATCTCGGACGGGCCGGCGCGCAGGTTCACGCGCTCGCCGCGGATGAGGCGCCGTTCGTCCCAGAGTGCGACCTGCGTGGCCTCGGCGCGGAGTGCCTCGGTGACGCGCTCCGCGCGCGATGCGAAGAACACGGCTGCACCGAGATGTTCGGCCTCGAGCTGGCGGTCCGCCTCGTCGAGTTTGGTATAGGCCTCGCCGACGCGGTCTCTGCGCCAGGGCACGCTCTTGCTCACGCGATCGAGCGCGATGCGCGCTTCAGCGACCGCCGACACGGCGTCCGCCCGGTTGTGCACGTTGCGCATGCCCGACTCGAGCGTCACGATCGATGCCTCGGCCTGCTCCAGGTCGGCGCGCAGGCGCTGCATCTCGCGTTCGAAGAACTCGCTGCGCTCGGCTTGCGCGCGCTCGTAGATTTCCGGATCGATCGCCTCGGTGGTCGGCGCAGGGCTCTGCGCAGCAGGCGGGGCTGGCTCCTTCGCGCGCCAGCGATCGACGATCCCCTGGATGGCCGGACTGTTGCATGCGAGGGATAGCGTGAGGCTCGCGAGCGGCAACGTGTGCGCGAAACGTCGCATGTTCGCTGCCTGCATCGACCGGAGCGGGTCGCAACTGAAACGCGCCAGACGGGCGAGAGAATCCCCAGGGGGCGGGCGTGATCGGTGGATCGTTTCGCCCGCGCGGCCGCAGTAGGATCCGGTCCCGCAGCGGAGGTGCACGATGCACGGTGTGATGGACGGGGTTCGCGTTCTCGAGGTGGCGGAGTACACCTTCGTACCGTCGGCCGGCGCGGTGCTCGCGGACTGGGGCGCCGACGTGATCAAGGTGGAGCACCCGACGCGCGGCGACGCGCAGCGCGGGCTGCTGACAGTAGGCGGCTCGAGCAACACCGGTCAGATCAACTTCCTGATGGAGCACGCCAACCGCGGCAAGCGCAGCATCGGGATCGACCTCAAGCAGCCCGACGGCCGCGCGCTGCTCTACGAGCTCGCCAGGAGCTGCGACGTCTTCCTGACCAACTTCCTGCCCGACGTGCGCCAGAAGCTCGAGATCGACGTCGAGCACATCCGCTCCGTCAATCCGAAAATCATCTACGCGCGCGGCAGTGCGTACGGCGTGCGCGGACCCGAGGCGGCCAACGGCGGCTACGACTCGACCGGCTTCTGGGCGCGCGCCGGCAGCGCGATGGGCAGCATGCGACCGGGCGACAGCGAGCCGCCGCCGCCGCCCGGGCCGGCGTACGGCGACTCGATGGGCGGCATGACGATCGCCGGCGGCATCGCCGCCGCGCTATTCGCGCGCGAGCGCACCGGCCTGCCCGCGGTGGTGGACATCTCACTGCTCAGCACCGGCGTGTGGGCGATGGGCTGCGGGCTGACGGCGGCGATGTTGGCGGTCGGCGGGAAGTTCAAGCCGCCGACCGGCGCCATGTACTTCAACCCGCTGGTGGGCACCTATCCCGCCAAGGACGGCTTCATCATGCTGACGATGCTGCAGGGGCACTTCTTCTGGGAGGACCTGTGCCGGCATCTCGACCGCGAAGACCTCGTGACCGATCCGCGCTTCGCGACCGCCGACGCGTTCAACGCGCACGCCGAGGACGTGAAGGCGGAGCTGCGCGCGGTGCTCGCGCAGAAGACCGTCGCCGAGTGGCGCGCGCGCTTCGCGACGCTGAAGGGCCAGTGGGCGCCGCATCAGAACCTGCTGATGCTCCAGTCCGACCCGCAGGTGCTCGCGAACGGTTTCCTCGTCGAGGTCGACGCCGGCGACGGCAGCACGTTCCGGCTGGTCGCCAACCCGGTGCAGTTCGACGAACAGCCTCCGACGCTGCGCAGGGGCCCCGAGGCCGGCCAGCACACCGAGGAGATCCTGATCGAGCGCGGCGTTGCGTGGGAGCGGATCGCGGAGCTGAAGAAGTCGGGCGCGATCAATTAGATTTCCGCCGACGCAGCAGTGACGACCCGTCAACTGGATTTGAATCCAGTTCGCCGTGAGTCAGCGGCGAATCTCCGCAGCGCCGAGAGTCCGCGCTACGGAAACACTCCGCGCCGTCGCTTCGCTTCCTTCACGCGGTCGATGCCGCGCATCAGCGCCGCGGTGCGCATCGTGATTTTCTGGTGCTCGGCGAATGCGTGCACCTCGCGGTAGGCGCGCTGCATCAGGTTGATCAGCCGCGAGTTGACCTCTTCTTCGCTCCAGAAGAACTGCTGCAGGCCCTGCACCCACTCGAAGTAGGACACCGTGACGCCGCCCGCATTCGCGAGGATGTCAGGGATGACGAAGACGCCGCGCTCGCCGAGGATCGCGTCGGCCTCGATGCTGGTCGGACCGTTCGCGCCCTCCGCGAGCACGCGGCAGGAGATCCGGTCGGCGTTTCGCTCGGTGATCTGGTTCTGCACCGCCGCCGGGATCAGCACCTCGCACGGGAGCTCGAGGATCTCGGAATTGCTGACCGCGTCGACGCCCGGGAAGCCGGTCAGGTAGCGGTGCTCGCGCACCCACGCGTCGACCGCCTTGAGGTCGAGGCCGCGCGTGTCGAGGATCCCGCCCTTCGCATCGGAGACCGCGATCACCCGCGCGCCGAGGCTCCTCGCGATCCGTGCCGCCGCGACGCCGACGTTGCCGTAGCCCTGCACGACCACGCGAGCGCCTTCCAGGCTCAGGTTCAGATGGCGGCAGGCTTCGACG
>CAZPNB010000374.1:0-4002 GCA_964587305.1 uncultured Spirochaetales bacterium
GCGGACATCGCGGTGGCCAGCCCGTTCGTGAACATGCGCCATGCCGGTGTCGCGCCCGAGCGCCGGCGCTGGCCGCGCCTGCGCGCGTTCGTCGACCGCTTGCACGCGCGCCCGTCGTTCAAGCAGGCGATCGAGGAAGAGGCGGCGGTGTTCGGCAAGCGCGCGGTGCGGATCACCGACTGACACCCGATTGCCAGCATCCTACTCCAGCAGCGGCGAAGCGAGCACCTGCGACGGCGCGCCGGTCAGGCGTTCGGCGACCGCACGCAGATCTTCGCGCGACACGCGGCGGATCGGGATCAGCGCCCGGGTGACATCGTCGAGATCGCGCGCGCCGGCGCTGCGCGCTTCGATCTCGCGGTCGAGGTCGTGCAGCAAGAGCACCGCGCGCGCGGTAACCCGGCCGCTCGCGCGGCGGGTTCGCAGGCTGTCGACGCCGTGAGCGAAGCGCTGCATCCAGGCCAGCGCGCGGTCGAAGCGGCTCGTGCTGAGCAGCCCGGCGCGCCGCGGCAGCTCGATCGCGTAGTACTCCGCCAAGCCCTCGGCGATCCAGTCGTCGCCCGGGGCGCCGCGGATGCGGGTGACCACGTGGGTGAGCTCGTGCATAAGGCTGCTGGTGCCGTTCTCGCTGAAGATCGGCCTGCCGGCGTGCAAGAAGAGCGAGCGCGGGCCCGACAGGCCGCCGCGCCACATCGGGTCGCCGGCGCTGACGACGAGCAGCTTGGGCGGCAGCGCGCCGAACGCGCGCACCATCTGCGGAAAGGTGGCGTTGGCGAAGGCCACCACGTCGTTGCGTCGCACGTCGTGGCTCGCGGGTCCGGAGACGTTGAGCCAGGTGTCGCCGATGTGCTCCCGGCGCGTGCCCAGCGCCCCGGCGATGATCCAGCCCACCGGGCGGTCGAAGCGGCGGCGCGGGTCGACCACCACGAGCGCGCGCCGGTCGAGCGTCAGCGCGTGGGGCGTGTTCACGTGCCAGCCCTTCGGCAGCACGAAGCGCAGCCGCGCGCGCGAGTCGGCGCCGCGCGTGGCTCGCACGCTGGCGGGCGGCACCAGGTCGTCGCCGCGCACGATCACCCAATCGGCGGTGATCCGCGCGTCGAAGCCGCCGCTCCGGCGCTCGTGGTCGATCTTGTAGCGGTAGCGCAGCGAGCCGCCTGCAGCCGGAGGCTCCCAGGTCACGCGATCGCCTTCGCGAACGACGCGACCGTCTCCGCGCACCTGGGCATAGCGCTTCGGATCCATCCGCAGGCGCAGCCGGCTGGCGCGACCGCCGTGTGGCTCGAGCGCGATCGTGACTGCGGCCACCCCTTCGCGCGGCAGGAACTCCACCCGGTAGTCCACGTCGTAGTGCTTGCGCGCGGCGCCGGCCGCCGGGCTTGCCGGCGCGATCCACAGCGCGCACAGGGCAACCGCAAGTCGCGCGCAGCGAGCCAAAGGCTTGCGAAGACCATCGGGGGGTCGCGCGCAGCGAGCCGCGAACCGGACCGTGCCGTGGGCGGTGGGCTGGGTGCGCAAGTGCTCGAGGGGTGTACCGCTGGAATCGCGCAAAATATCGCGCATTCTGGTCCGAACGGCCGGGCGCCGCAACGGAGGGGCGCGCCGGGGGCCTCGATCACCACACAAGCACTTGCATCGTTCGGCCGCTGAGTTACCAGAGTTTCCCAAGCTTCGGGGGCCCCGACCCTCGCGAGGTGGACGGGGTGGCATCGGATCCGGTTTCGGGACTGGAGAGGACCATGGGAACCCGATGGATCGTCGCGCTGCGAATCGTGCCGGTGCTCGCGGCGCTCGCCTGCGGCCAGACCCTCGTGGTGAAGGTGCCCGACGCGCCAACGTTGCCGTTCCTGAACGAGCGACACGCGAGCGACGATGCCGATCCCCCCGATCCCCGCGTCGTGTGCGAGTTCATGACCGTGATGATCGACTTCTCCCGACACGGGGAGATCGACGTCGCGGCGCGGGTCGCGGACGCGATGGAGCAGGAGTTCGAGAGCCTCGGAACCCGCGTCACGACCAGCAAGAAGGCGTATTGGTCGCTGATGATCCTCGCCTCGGACAATTCTCGGAGGGACGGCTACATCTTCAGCGCGATGCTCTCGGCGCGGAACATGAACGAGGGCTACGACCCGGGCGTGACCGTGTTCCAGCGCGAAGACGACCGCCCGGTGGATGGGAAGAAGACCGACAAGATCCCGACGCTGTACAACGGCCTCTCCTACGGCCCCTACGAAGCGCTCGAGGAGCAGTCGCGCGAGTACGTCCGGCAGGCCTACGCGGCGATCCTCCCATACGCGCAGCAGCTGTGCGCATTCGAGGCGGCCGATAAACAGCGCGAGCAGTCGCTCGACGCACAGCTGCCCGCGGAGCCCGCGCCGCTCTGAGCAAGCGGCTCCTAACGCGCGCAGCGAGCCGCAGGCGAGCGAAGATCAGAAAAGGAGTGCAAGCGGCTCCTACCGCGCGTCCTGCCGCGCGAAGCGAGCCGCGGGCGAGCGAAGATCGGAGCTAGCGGTTGCGGACCGTGATCGACCCGCATCGACCGCGGCCAGCACGTCGCGGAAGAACGCCTCCTCCAGGTCGGCGAGCGCGTGCAGCCGCTGCCCCGCCTCGGCGAACAGCGCCGGGTCGCAGGTCTCTCGCTCGCTCTGCTGCTCGAGCACCGCGGCCAGCGCGCGCATCGCCGGGATGCCGGCGGCTGGCTTCGAACAGCGCGTCGTGGCGCTCGGGGTCGAGCTTGCCCTCGACCCAGTAGTAGGACTCGAGAAACTCCGCGATCAGCACGTCCGGGTTCTGGAGGTAGTCGGCACACTCCTCGATCTGGGCCTGGAGGGCGAGCGCGCAGCTGCGCTCGTAGCGCAGGCGAAACGGCGTGGTGAGTTCTTCCAGGGCGGGCTCCGGTCCAGCGGCCTTCAGCAGCGGATCGGCTGTTCCGCCGGCGGGATTGAGTCGGCGACCGATCGGGGAGTGCCGCCGAGCGTCCGGATGTGGCATCCCTTGGGGTCCGATGCCGTTCCAGAGCCTTTTGATCGCCAACCGCGGCGAGATCGCGATCCGCGTGATGCGGGCCGCCGCCGCGCGCGGGCTGCGCAGCGTCGCGGTCTACTCCGAGGACGAGGGTCGCGCGCTGCACACCCGCAAGGCCGACGCGGCGCAGCCGCTGCGTGGCCAGGGCGCAGCGGCCTACCTCGACATCGACGGGATCCTGGCGGCCGCCCGCGCTGCCGGCTGTGACGCGGTGCACCCGGGCTACGGCTTCCTGTCCGAGAACGCCGGGTTCGCGCGCCGCTGCCGGGACGCGGGCCTCGTGTTCGTCGGTCCCAGCCCCGATGCGCTCGCGCTGTTCGGCGACAAGGCCGGGGCGCGCGCGTTGGCCCAGCGCTGCGGCATCCCGATCCTCGACGGTACGTCCGGTGCGACCTCGCTCGACGCGGCGCGCGCGTTCTTCGCGGAGCTGGATGCCGGCGCGTCGCTGATGATCAAGGCGATCTCCGGCGGCGGTGGGCGCGGCGTGCGGCCGGTGCACTCGGCGAATGAGCTCGAGAAGGCCTTCGAGCGCTGCGCCAGCGAGGCCGCCGCGGCGTTCGGGAACGGCGAACTGTACGTGGAGCGCTGGATCCCGCGCGCGCGACACGTCGAGGTGCAGGTGGCAGGTGACGCGACCGGCGCCGTCGTGCATTTCGCGGAGCGCGAGTGCAGCGTCCAGCGCCGCCATCAGAAGCTGGTCGAGATCGCGCCGGCGCCGTGGCTCGCGCCGGCGCTGCGCGAGCGCCTGCTCACCGCGGCGGTCGAGCTGGCGCGCAGCGCGCGCTACACGGGCCTCGGCACGGTCGAGTTCCTGGTCGACGCCGACGTGCCCGACTCCTTCTACTTCATCGAGGCGAACGCGCGGCTCCAGGTGGAGCACACCGTCACCGAGGCGGTGACCGGCGTCGACCTCGTGGCGCTCCAGCTCGATCTCGCCGACGGGCGCGCCCTGGCGGAGCTGGGCTTCGCGCAGGCCGACGT
>CAZPNB010000375.1:0-3456 GCA_964587305.1 uncultured Spirochaetales bacterium
TCCTGATGGGGCTCTCGAACCGCGGGCGCCTACTCGTTGTGGCTCACACAGAGCGAGACGATAGAATCCGGCGCATCACCGCACGGCTCGCGTCCAAGCGCGAGAAACTCCAGTATGAAGAAGACTAAGCGAAAGCCCGCGAAAGGCGAGATGCGGGCGGAGTACGACTTCTCGAAGGGCGTTCGCGGCAAGTATGCTCGCCGGATCGGGCGAACCACCACGCTCGTGGTGCTCGAGCCCGATGTGGCCGAGGTTTTCGATACTTCAGAGTCCGTCAACTCCGCTCTGCGCGCACTCGTTGCGATTCCGCGTCCTAAGAGACGCAAGAGGTCGAGCTGAGTGCAGTCCGGTACCAAACCCGCGCGACGAGCGGGTTCGGGTCGACGAGGCTCAGCGGAACCCATCCCCTTCGGCTAGAGAGAGCACCTCGGCGATGTCGTTTACGTTCCGAGCGCTGCGATCTTCGCCATGAGGCCAGATCAGGGTGTTGAGGTAAGGATGACGGCCAACCGCGAAGTCGCGGTCGGCGACTTTCGGCAGCGGGCCACCGAGCTCGTCCGGCAAGTCGAGGAGACGAGGGAATCCATCACGATCACGCGCCGCGGCGTGCCGGCCGCCGAGCTTCGCGCGGTAACCGGCGATCCCGAGGCATTGCTGGGCTCGGTCACGTACCTGGATCCAGACGTCGTCCATCCGGTCGCCGAGCCCGAAGATTGGGAAGCACCTTCGTGATCGTGCTCCAGCGACGATGGCGCTGCGGCTCCGCTACTTGTACGCCACCGCGGCGCTGGCGGGCCCGCGCAGCGGGATCACCTCGGAGTGCTTGAAGCCGGCGTCGCGGCACCAGCCGGCGAAGTCGGCGCCGGTGTAGTCGAACGCGTCGCCGAACTCGATCAGCATGTTGAGCGACATCAGCAGGCCGAACGAGTTCACGCGGCGGTCGTCGTCGATCAGGTTCTCGATCACGACGAACGCTCCGCCGTCGGGCAGCGCGTCGTATGCCTTGCCGATCAGCATGCGCTTGTGCTCGAGGTTCCAGTCGTGGAGGATCATGCCCATCGTGATCACGTCTGCGCGCGGCAGCGGGTCGGCGAAGAAGTCGCCGGAGGCGGTCTTCACGCGGTCTGAGAGGCCGGCGGCGGCGATCGCGCGGCGCGCGATCGGCTCGACGACCGGCAGGTCCCAGCTGGTGCACGCGAGGTGCGGATGGCGCGCGGCGATCGTGCGCGAGAGCAGGCCGTTCGCGCCGCCGACGTCGCACAGCGTCCGGTAGCGCGAGAAGTCGTACTTCTCGGCGAACACCTCGAAGTTCGGCAGCGAGATCCCCTGCATCGCGAGGATGAACTGCTCCAGCCGCTCCGGGTCGCTGTACAGCGTTGCGAACATCGGCGCGCCGGTGTGCTTGATCTCGTTCTGCGGCTTCCCGGTCCGGAGCGCCTCGGTGAGGTCGCCCCAGAACCCGTACAGGCGCGCGTTGAACATCTCGAGGACCCCGCCGATGTAGGACGGCTTGGCGCGATCGAGGTAGTGGTCGGCGAGCGTGCTGTTGCGGTAGACGGCGCGCTCGCCGCGTCCGTCGCGTTCGAGGAAGCCGAGCGCGACCAGCGCGTCGAACAGGTCCATCGCGCCGCGCGGGTGGATCTTCAGCGCTCCGCCGAGCTCGTCGCGTGTGCGCGGCGCCTTCGCCAGCTCGGTGAACACGCCGAGCTCGACCGCGGAGAGCAGCGTCTTCGCCGGCAAGAACCCGAAGCCGGTCTCCAGGATCGGGGACGGGTCGAGAGGAGCGGTCGTCATTACGGGGCCTCCGCGCTGTGTCAGGCGGGTTTGTCGATCTTCGCCTCGGCCATCGACCAGAAGCCGCGCAGCGCCTTGATCTTGCCGTCGTCGTTCACGGTGTAGGTGAAGATGCCGTGCACGGTCATCTTTACGCCGTTCGGGAACGTCGTCGTCAGCGTCAGCACGTGGGCCGACTCGCTGCCGGCGGCGAACGATTCGTGCGCGGTAATCGAGATGCTCTGGGTGGGCGCGAGGTTCTTGTCCCAGAACTCTTCGGCCTCGCGCTTGCCGCGGAAGCCCTTGCCGGTCGGGTTGGTCGGGCCGATCCCGATCGGATCCTCGATCGTCACGTCTTCGGCCATCAGCTCGAGCCACTGCTCGCGGGCGCGGGCCTGCACGCAGCGCCAGGAATGGTGGGCGGCGATGATCGCAGGGTGGATGTCGAGCATGTCGTGCCTCCTTCGTTCGTGTTCCTAGGCTACAGCGCCGCGGCGACGCGTGTCGCCTCCTCGATCGCCTTGCGGATCAGCCCGAGACCGGTGCAGTCGCCGACCGTGTGGGCCTCGGGAACCAGGCCCGACAGCGCGTCGAATAACGCGGTGTCGGCCTCGAGCTCGCCGGCGAGCACGATCGAGTCGGCCGCGATCTCGTGGCTGGCGCCGCGCTCGGGCCGGACGATGATGCCGCGCGGCGTGATCTCCTCGATCGCGACGCCGGTGTTCACCGCCACGCCGAGCCGGTCGAGCGCGTCCATGTGCTCGGTCAAGCGCTTCAGGCCGATCTCGGGAGCGAGCCGGTCGCGCTGCTCGACGATCGTGACGCGGCGGCCACGCGTCGCCAGCAGCTCGGCCAGCTCGAGCGCCGCGAGGTCTGCGCCGACCACCACCACGCGCTTCCCGAACGGCATCCAGAGCCGGGTCGCCGCGCGCAGATGCCGCGGGCCGAGCCAACGCGCCGCCGGTCGCACCCACTGGCGCAGCCGCGGGCCGGTGAACACGTGGCGCTGGTCGCCGCCGGGAATCACCGGCACGACCACGCGCCCGCCGCTCGCGACGACCACTGCGTCGGGTACGAGGTCGCGCACCGCTTCGGGCGTGAGCGCGCGCCCGCGGTGCACTTCTACCGGAAGTCGCGCCACCTCGCGCAGCAGGAAGTCGAGGAACGGCGCGTTCTCCGGGTGCGCGAGCGAGGCCATCACCAGCGACCCGCCGAGGTAACGCTCGCGTTCGTACAGCGCCACCCGGTGCCCGCGCAGCGCGGCGAGGCGCGCGGTCTCGAGGCCGCCCGGCCCGCCGCCGACGATCACGACGCGTTTGGGTGTGCGGGTAGGCGCGAGCGAGAGCTCGCCTTCGCGCCCGGCCAGCCCGTTCACCGCGCAGTTCATGTTCGCGGTCTCCATCGAGTCGATGCAATTCTCGCACGAGATGCACGGGCGGATCTGCGAGGCGCGCCGCGTGCGCAGCTTCAGGGGTAGCTCTGGATCGGCGAGCAGCGGCCGCGCCATCACGATCAGGTCGGCCTGGCCGCGCTGGAGGATCGCCTCGGCGAGCTGCGGGTCGTGGATGCGGCCGACCGCCATACCCGGCACGTCGACGACGTTCTTGACCGCGGTTGCGCCGGCGAGATTGTGCGCGTCGCCCCAATGCGAACCGGTGACGATCATCGACGTGAGCCGGTCGA
>CAZPNB010000376.1:0-2709 GCA_964587305.1 uncultured Spirochaetales bacterium
CTGCCGGTGCCCGATGCAGGCGACGACGGGTACCCGGAATTGACCGGGCACACTTTTGACGCCACGGCCTACCACCAGGCGATCGACACCAACCAGTTCCTCAACGCTTTGGAAGAGGAAACGATCGCCGACGGCCTGAAGATCCCGATCCTCACCCAGCCGGAGGCAGGGATCAAGCTGTTGCTCGGCCAGGTGGCGAACCTCATTACCTATGACCTGAACCCGCTGCTGGTCGATTTCAGCTATTACCAGGTGTTCCCGGTAATCGGGCCGCTCGCGGTCGGCATCGAGATCGGATTCGGCTTCGAGCTCAAACTGCACCAGGTGGGCTTCGACACCTCCGGCTACAAGCGCTACGCCGAGGGCGGTTTCCGCAATCCGGAGCTGGTGTTCGACGGCTTCTTCCTGGGAGATCTCGAGAACGACGCGGATCTCCCCGAGATCAAGATGCTGTTCTCGCTGATCGGCACCGCCGAGCTCAATCTCGGCATCGCGCGCGCCGGCGTGGGCGGCGGCATCGACGCCACCATCACGTTCGACTGGCACGATTCGATCGCCGACGGCAACGTGCACCTCAGCGAGATCTTCGGCAACATCGCCGCCGAAGGCGGAAATCCGCTCGCGGCGTTCGACGTGGGCGGCGAGCTCACGTTCGAGCTGTTCGCGTTCATTGAGTTCCTGACCTTTCGCCAGGACATCCCGATCACCGGCAAGCAGACGCTGTACAGCTTCGAGGACACCGCCGCGCGGAAGCCGGTGCTCGCCACCAAGGCGGGCGAAACGCTTTTCCTCAACATGGGGCCGAACGCGATCGACCGCCTGAACGGCGACACCTCCGATGGCCACGAGGAGTTCGAGCTGAAGCACCTCGGCGGCGGCGAGGTCACCGTGTGGTCGGACAAGCTCGGCGTGTCCGAGGGCTCGCAGAAATGGAGCGGCATCAAGCACATCGTCGGTCTCGCGGGCCAGGGCAACGACTCGATCCTGCTGCACGAGTTCGGCGGCGCGGACATCACGGCCGAGTTCGACGGCGGCGTCGGCGACGACCGCATCGAGTACGTCGGCGACAGCGGCTCGACCTCCAAAGACGGCGCGCGCATATACGGTGGCCTGGGCAACGACAAGCTGACCGGTGGCGACCGCAACGACATCATCTACGGCGGCGAAGGCGACGACACCATCAAGGGCGGCGGGGGCTATGACATCCTCTTTGGCGACCAGGGCCGGGTAGCCGATACGGTCACGCCCAAGTTCATCTCGAGCCGCATCACCTCTTCCGACGGCGACGACAAGATCGAAGGCGGGGCTGACGACGACGTTATCTTCGGCGGCGGCGGCGACGACCAGCTGAAGGGCGACGGCGGCAAGGACATCATCATCGGCGACGGCGGACGCTTCGAGTTCACGAGGACGGGCAACCACGTCGACGTGGCCGCGCTGCGGCCCGCGGCGTACGTTCCGACGCCGGTGAACACGCCGAAAGACCCGGACCTCATCTCGAGCGAGATCGACGCGGTCTACTTCGCGATGGTGGACGTCTTCAAGGCGACCGACCTCGGCTTCGGCGGCAACGACGAGATCTTCGGCGGGGCCGACGACGACATGATCCTCGGCGGCACCGCCGACGACGTGATCAAGGGCGAGAAGGGTGCCGACATCATCCTCGGCGGCAAGGGCTTCGACGACCTCCACGGCGGCGACGACGGCGACACCATCTTCGGCAACGACCAGGCCGACACCATCGCCGGCGACGCCGGCAACGACGTGATTTCCGGCGGCGCGGGCAACGACTTCGTCCACGGCAACACCGGCGACGACGTGATGAAAGGCGATACCGGCGCCGACGTCATGTTCGGCGACGAGAACGACGACCAGGTGTTCGGTCTGACCGAGCCAGACATCCTGTTCGGCGGCGTCGACGACGACCTGGTGGTCGGCGGCACGGGCAACGACGTCATGTTCGGCGATGACGGCCTCGTGGCAAAGCTCAAGCCCTCCGACGGCAGCGTCGACCGCGTGATCGGTATCGGCAACGTGGCGCTGGCGGTCGGGGCGTTCCACGACAACGACATCCGCACCGTGGACCTGATCGTCACCGATGTCGTCGCTGGCGACGGCAACGACATGATGTCCGGCGACGCCGGCGATGACCTGATGTTCGGCGGCGGCGGCAACGACCTGATGGGCGGCGACGTGGATCCGCGCCTGCCCTCGGCCGGAACGCCGACCGAGCTGAGCGACGACGTGATGATCGGCGACGGCGGCAAGATCTCGTTCGACCTGCGCCGCTTCCGCACGATCGAGACGGTGATCGGCACCGGTACCGGCTCGCCGTTCGACGACGTGATGTACGGCGACAACGGCAACGACTACGTCTTCGGCGGGCGCGGCAGCGACCTGCTGTTCGGCGGCCACGGGAAAGTCGTGACCGACGTGGCGATTCAGACGCTCGGTGCCTTCCGCGGTGCGACCGACCCGGGCGCGCGCGACAACGACATCCTGGTGGGCGACAACGGCAGGATGGAGTTCGCCAACGCCACCATTCCCGCGAATTTCGGCCGGCTCGAGCTGGTGCGTACCACCGATATAAGCGATTCGACGGGCGGCCACGAGTATGCCGAGGGTGAGCTGGGCAACGACGTCATCTTCGGCGGCGTCAACGGCAGCGTGGACGTGCTCTTCGGCAACGTCGGCAGCGACGTGATCCTG